>NZ_QODJ01000034.1:59538-64157 GCF_009935965.1 Pseudomonas sp. L13 | reverse complement strand
ATCGGCTAGCAGCTTAAAGAATGCATGGGCGTTGCTGTTTTTGGCGTGCTGCTGAATGCGCTGCTGTTGATGCCTGATGATTTGACGTCTACGATTCACGCGGGCTGTCCTTGTTCGAGTGGTGTGTGTTCGCAACTATCACCGTAGACCAAGGACGGCCTTTTTTCATTTTTCTGTAGTCAGATCAGCTGGTTAGCTGTTAAGGAAGTGCCATTCAAATCCGTCCCCTTTTCCTTTCATCCCTTTTCCCCACCGATAGCACAAATACTAGTGCCTTTTTTTGTCTTTACGACTTTTCAGCCATGACAACACCCAAATACCTGCACCTACTGGAACCCCGCAGTAAGCAGCGACTTTCAGAGAGGCATTGATAACGCCAGCCTCAAGCGCCCAATGACCCAGCTTGAAATATGCAATCGTCGCCACAAGTAAATTACCGACAATACCCACCATAAAAAAAACCAGAAAAAAATACACAACTAGCGTACCCAATAGGTACCAACCTACCGTTTTTGGCTTCATTTATTACTTCCCATATTAGATACACCACCGCTGACAATTTCAGACAATACAGAACCTGTCGCCGCTCCTGAGGTTTCGCTCGCAGTATTTCCTATTAATGGTTTCAACTGCCCTGTGATCAAATTTCCGGATTTATAACCTATTGCAGTGCCTAGCACAGAGCCCAGCAACGAATACTTCGCATCCTCGCCCTTGATTACACTGCCCAAATAAGCGCCGCTCAATCCGTATCCTTGAGTCAGCCAGAACCCCTTCCCTTGCGTTAATCCTCCAACCGTCGCGGCAATGGATACATCGGTGTAGTTAACGTCCTTACCCGTCGATAGCTGATAGCCGAAATTTGCACCGCCGGAAATCAAGGCACCCGCTACCAGCCCTCCTATCCCTACAGCAGGTGCTTCAACTGCCGCCAGGGGCAGACCAACACCGATTGACCATGCTTGTACAAGTCCATTGGCAGGCATTGGCCCATCAAAACCATCGCCCCTCAGGTGCGAACTCATTGCAGCGGTAGCCTGGTCTGGCGTTCCACCCTCTTTAAGCACTTTTTCACCTGCACTCACAGCCCCCGCAATGGCGGGCCCACCAATATGAAACTCATCATTATATTTTTTTGCGTTTCCGGCTACCCAGCTAGCGGTTGCAGGATCACCGTTGACTAGAGCCCCCGCCAAAACGCCGACGAGTTGAGCGGTGCCTACCCGGAACTGGGTATCCGTGGCAAACCGGGAGTCCAGGTAGTTACCCAGTTTTTCCGTTGCCAAAGCTGTCAATCCTTCTGAGGCGGCGCCGGCTAAAGCCCCGGTCTTGAAGTCTCCACCTTTAGCGCTTGATAACGCTCCTCCCAATACAGCATGCATCAAGACTTTTTGTGCCGACCCTGGGGTTATTTTCAGGTACTCAGCCAAATCGCCCACCTGCTTGTTGCCAAAGGCTGCGGTCAGGTCCAGCCCTTCGGAAACTGCGGCTGCGCCAAGATTGTCCTTCAAGCTACCGCCGTTAATCGCCGTATTGATGCTGCCGGCTACCAAAGCGTGGGTAGTGCTGCGCAGCACATTGTCGCTGACCGTGTTCCAGTCCAGCATGCTCTTGCTATAACCAGGGTTATTGACCCCGTCCGCGTTAAAAATCAACGCCCCGTCGGTATTCCAACCACCGACAGCGGTGTCTATTCCGGCCAGGACTCCGCTAGTGACCATCTGCGTCGCGTAACCCTTGATCGCATCTTTACTGGTGGCCGCTTTCAGTCCCGCACCAATATCACCGCCGCCATTGATTGTCCCAACCGCAAAGTTGCTAGCCATAGCCCCCGCGAGGGGCCCCAGGTAGATGCTGGCGACAATCGAAATAATCAGCGCGGGTGCGGCACCTAATCCCGATTGCTTATAGTCCCAGCTGTCGTGGATCTCCTTGACCATTCGCCAATCAACTTGCCCATTGGCTTCAGCTACTTTGATCCAGGCAAGCTGAGGCTCGGCTTGAACCATTGCATCAATCGTCTGGCTGACAGTTTTTTGGTCAATCTGCTTGAGGTCTATATTGATCTTACCGGCGGCGCGAATAGCGAGTTGCCCCTGCCCCACCATCAAGGTCTGACGTAATGTCTCGTCAGTACTGCCTTCACCTTTGGCACTGTTCCACGCCATATCGCTCTTACTCTTTTCGTGACTTTCCTGCCGCGAGTCTTTAACCGCCTCAAATGTCACCGAGCCACCGCTGACAATCGCAATGTCCCCCCCACTCTGGAGCTTTGCCGCTTGAAACAGCTGATTACTGCCACTTTCGAGCATCATGCTCGAACCGGTTTTGATCTCGCTGCCCACATGGGTGACCTGGGTCACCTCATCACGCTGAGTTTTCTTGCTACCCCAACTGCCCTTTTTATTCATGTCATACAACGAGTAATGACTGTCTTGCGCGGCCAACAGCTTCAGCTCCTCACCCGCCTGAATATAGGCTTCGTTGCCCGCGCTGATTTTGCTGGCAACCAGGGTCAGGTCGGTACCTGCAATAGCAACCAAGTTACCGCCAGCGTTTAGCTGAGCGGTTTGCTGAGTCACGTTGTCCAGTTGGGTCGTGGTTTTAGTATTGCCTTTTTTGCCTTTCGAATACTCGTGTTGCTCATTGGCCGCAGAAATAAGCGACACGTTTTCACCCGCTTCAACGCTCAGGTTATTGCCAGCACTAACGGTGCTGGCAATAACCGCAATATCGCGCCGGGCCTCAATGGCCATGTGGCCGCCAACCTCCACCGTCGACGTATGTTGCAGTGTGGTTTGCTCGGTGCCGCTGATGCGGCGGCGTTGGTAGGCGTAGTCGTCCTGTTCGGTCTGGCTGGCGATCAGTACGTCACGCCCTGCCGTTACGCTGGCGTTGCCACCGGCCTTGAGGTTGCTGCCGAGGTTGAGCACGTCGCGGCCGGCGTTCAGTTTGAGCGTGTCGGTGGCTTCGAAGCGGGAGGCTTCGCTGGCCACGTCGTTGCGCAGTTGGTAGCCCTGGCCGTCCTGTTTGAAGGTGGTGACGGTGCGTTCGTTGATGATGTCGCCGGTCACGGCGGTGGCGCTGATGTCGCGGCCATTGATGATGCCGCCACGGCTGTTGCGGATCGAGTCGGTGGCGAGCATTTCCAGGCGGTTGCCGGCTTGCATCAGGCCGCTGTTGTCGATGTTGCCGGCGACCATGTTCAGGTTGTTGGTGGCCCGCAGGGTGCCGCTGTTGCGCAGGTCGCCGCCGGTGATCAGGCTCACATCCTGGCCCTGGATCAGCGCACCGTTGGGGGCCAGGCGGTTGTTGGCCTGGGCCAGGTACAGCACCGGGGTCAGGACTTTCTGGCCGTTGACCTCGGCTTCTTCCATCCACACGATGTCGTGGGTCAGCGCGGCGACTTGTTCGGCGGTGAGGGACACGCCCAGTTGCAGGTTGAGCGAGTCCTTGTAAGAGATGGCGTTGTCCATCAGGTAGCGGAACAGCGCGTCATCACTGGCAAGGCCGTTGATGTAGCGTTGGCCGGTGCGGGCCACCACGGCTTCGCGGATCAGGCGTTGCTCGTACAGGCCATCGCCTAGGCGCTTCCAGCTGGCGTCGGGGTTGTAGCCGAGTTTGCCGAGCAGGTAGTCGGAGCTCATGAACTGCTTGAGGTCGGTGAGCGCCGGGTTGGTTTCGATCAGGTATTTGTGGCTGTTATCCACCGGGGCGATGTCCGGCATTCCTTGAACGCGGGTGACGGAGGGCGCGCGGTTGTCCAACGCCAGCGGGCCCTGGCCGTTGACTGCACCGCTGACGGGCTGGCCGTCGAGGCTGAAGCCGCGTTCTTGCACGGCGTTGTAGTCGAGGGTTTTCTCGCGGTCGGCGGCGGTGATGACACGTCCGTTTGCGTTGAAGTCACCCGTGGCGGTATCCGCTTTACCCGCTGCACCACCCTTCGCGGCCTGGCCGCTGAGACGGAATAAGCCGTTCTCACCCGTTGGCAGGCTGAAGCCCGGCAAGGTCACCGGATTGACTTGGCGTTGGGCCAGGTCTGGCGGTAGCTGCGCAGTGATGGCCGGTTTTACCGTGGAGGCAAATACATCCGAGTTGGTGTTGCGGTTGGCCACCGGGGTGTCGATGTCGGTGGCGTTCGGGCGGATGACGCTGTTGTTGATTTCTTTGGTTGCGTTAACGGTGACCGAGCCGGCTGCCTGGATCACCGCTTGGGCGATCACGCTGCCAGAGGTGGGGACGGTGTAGTCGATATCGGAAGTGAAATAGGTATCCGAGAATCTTGTCTTCTGAATGAACTGGTCATAGGTGTACTGACCCGGCTTATAGTCACTTGAGGTGGGATCGTTGCTGCGGTTGAACAGCTCGATTTCGCTCATCAGCAACGAGTAAGCCGACCGGTTGCGTGTGTAGTAGGCGTAACCGACATTACGCTGCTCACCACCAGCAGCGCCGGTGTTGTTCAGCACGTCGGTGTTGATCAGGATGTTTTTAGTGGCCGATACCGAGCTGTAGAGGTTATCGAAGGTCTGGGTGCCCACCGTCAGGTCGCCACTGGCATTGATGAATGCGGAGGCGGAGCTGCCTTTGATAACGTCCTCATAGGTTTCGACGCCGCT
>NZ_QODJ01000034.1:0-59528 GCF_009935965.1 Pseudomonas sp. L13 | reverse complement strand
GAACTTCAGCTCGCAGCCTTTGCCTTTGCAGTAGTCGTTGCCGTACACACTGATGCTGGCGGAAACCAGGCTTTTTTCGGTGGTGAACTGGTCGCGCCGGTTGCTCAGGGTGTCGGCCAGCAAACGCATATTGCCGTCGCTCTCCAGCGTACCGGAGACATTTTCGATCAGCGCACTGCGCCCATTGGCATCATCGCGAGCGATGTCGAGGCCGCCCAGGCTGTAGACATCGCCAAAGCGGTTGCTGAAGTCGTTGACCCGCAGGGTCATGTCTTCACCGCTGAACAGCAGGCCTTTTTCGTTGAGCAGATGGGTGGCGTTGAGGCGAACGTTCTCGGAGCCGCCCAGGGTGCCGTAGTTGTTCAAGGTGGCGGCGTTGACCGTCAGATCACCTACGGACGTCAGGCGACCACGGTTGTTCAAGACGTTGGTGCTGGTGATTTGAGTAAGCGCGCCACCGGCAATACGACCATTCTCTCCCAGGTCCATGTTGGCCGCCGCGAGGGTCATCTCGCCCAGGCTGCTGACCCGTCCGTTGCCGCTGTAACCGCCGGTGAGGGTCAGCTTGAGGGTGCCGTCACTGGCCAGCAGGCCGTCGTTGGTCCAGGTGTCGCCCGTGCCGGTCAGGCTTTGTGCGCCGAGCAATTGCCCGCTGGCGGTCTGGGTAAATTGGCCGATGTCGAGGTTCAGGCGCCCGGCCTGGATCACGCTGCTGTTGGTCCAGCTGGCAGCCTTGATGTCCAATTGGCCGTTGGTGACGAAGCTGCCGCCGGCGCGGGTGACTTGATCGGACGTGAGGTCGAATTTACCGCCGCCAGTGTGGACGATACGCCCGCCGTTGTTATCCAGGCTGGCCGCTTGCAGGTTGAGGGTTTCGTTGGCGCTTTCCAGCGCGCCGAAGCGGTTATCGAACAGGCCCGTGGTGCGAATATCAGTGGTGCCAACCCGGCCCATGGCGCGCAGGTTGCCGCTGACGTTGTCGATGGTCTGCGCGACAAGGCTCAGGGTGTCGTCGCTTTCGATCAGGCCATTGCGGTTGCTCAGGGTGCCGGTGAGGCCGAAGTCAATGGTGCGCGCACCGACCTTGCCACCGTTGTTGGCCGCTGTGCCCTGGTTGTCGAAGTCCTGGGCGGTGACTTTGAGCAAGGTGTCGGCATACACACCGCCGCCCTGGTTATTCAGGGTAGTGGTGACGATCTGGTTGTCACCGCTCAGCGCTGACAGATGCCCCAGCTGGTTGAGCAGGCCGCCTTTGGCTTCGATGTTCAACGACTGCGCCTGGGTGATGCCGCTGCCGTTGTTGAACAGCCCAGTGACCAGCTTGATCCAGCCTTTGCTGCTGTTGAGGATGCCACCTGCGGTATTGGCGACGCTGGCCGTTTCCAGGTCCAGGTTGCCACTGAGGCTGTCGACACGGCCGCCCTGGTTATTCAGGGCGCCACTGAGGCGCAGGCGGTTATCGGTCTGGCTTTGCAGCGTGCCTTGATAGTTGGTGAGGGTGCGGGCGGTAAGGTCGAGCTTGCCCTTCTGGCTGAACATCAGGCCGTCTTGCTGGTTGTGAATGTCACCGGCCAACAGCTTGATCACCAGGTCTTTCTGGCTGGCGAGGGTACCTTTGGCGCTGTTATTCAGGTCGCCCTTGGCGAGGGTCAGGTCAAGGCGGTCCTGGCTGACCAACTGACCACCACGGTTGTCCAGGCTGGCGGCGTTCAGCAACAGGGCTGCGCCACTGGCCAGGCGGGCGTTGTTGGCGTTGATCAGCGCACCACTGAGGGTGCCGTCCAAAGTACCTTGGCTGATCAGTTGGCCAGCACTGTTGTCGAGACTCTCGCCGATAAAGGTGATGTTGGCGGCGTTGATACGCCCACCACGGTTGAGAATTTGACTCTGGGCATTATTGAAGCCCAGGTGTTGAGCTGCGGAAATCAGGCCGTTGTTGCTGTTATCCAGGCGACCGGCAACGTTGAGGTCGACATCGGCCTGGCCGGAGATGATCCCCTGATCATTGTTCAGGCTGCCCGCGATGAGCGTTTGTTTGCCCATGCTGACCAGGGCACCCGCCGCGTGGTTATCCAATACACCGGTGAGGTCAGTGTGCAGGGTGCCACTCTTGCTCGACAACGTGCCCTCGGCGCTGTTGTCGAGGCTATTGCCGACCACCGTCAGACCATTCCAGCCGGAGATCAAGCCCTTGTTGGCGTTGACCACGGTATCCGCTTCAAGGCGCAATTGATCGGCACTGAGGATGACCCCGCGATCACCGTTATCGATGCGTTTGGCGGCGACGGTGAACGCCGTCTGGCTGGAGATTTCGCCTTGTTCTCGGTTGGTCAGGTTAGCCAGGCGCGCGAAGGTCAGCGGGCCTTTGGCGCTGATCAAGCCTGCGCTGTTATCGAGATTTCCGCCTTGCAGATCGAGGCTCACAGCGCGTTCGCCGATCAAGCGACCCTGGCGCTGGATCAGCTGTTGGACGATGAGTTTTAAGTCGCCCTTGGCCGAGATTTCCCCTCCCCGGCTTGAGTCGACCGTTTGCCCGGTCAGGGTCAAATCAGCCTGGCTGTTGATCAACCCGGCAGTGTTATCGAGGTTGGCAGTGGTCAGGTTCAACGCCTGTTGACTGCCGATCACACCCGCGCGGTTATCCACATTGGCGGCGGTGACCGTCTGGCTACCATCGCTGACGATTCGCCCGCCCTGGTGATTGTCCAGCGCGCCGGTGTTGAGCGTCTGTAGCGTGCCGGCCGAGAGGCTGCCCTTGTCGCTGTTGTTCAAGGAGCCTGAGGTGGTAGTCAAAACCGTAGCGGCAAAGATCTGCCCCTGGTTATGGTTATCCAGCGCGCCGGTGACCTTCAGGCTCAGCGCACCACGGCTGGCGAGCGCGCCACGGGCCTGGTTGTCCAGGCTGTCGGCTGCCACTTGCAGAACGCTCTTGGCGGACAGTACACCTTCCACGCTGTTATCCAGCGCCTTGGCGATACGTACCTGCAGGCTGTCGCCGCTGATGACTTTACCGCCGCGGTTATTCAGCGCATCGGCCATCAACAGGAATGACTGGGTGCTGGAGATTTCACCGCCCTGACTGTTGTCGACGGTGCCCAGGTTGTTCAGCAGCAGTTGGCCCGGTGTCGCGATCAGGCCGTGGTCGCGGTTGATCAGTTGCCCATGGCTCAAGTCCAGGTCGATGCTGGTATTGCTGATCAGTTCGCCACGATCATGTTGGTCCAGCCCGGTCAGGATTGCCTTGACCGTGGACTTGGCGAAGATCGAACCTTGTTGGCTATTGTCCAGTCGCCCTGTGTTGAGGGTGATGCCAGCGTCACTGCTGATGCTGCCGCGCTGGCTGTTGTCCAGGCCGGCGCTGCGCACGTCCACCTGTCGCTTGGCGCTGATCACGCCGCCCTGGCTGTTGTTCAGCGCCGTGCTGACCAGCGTGGCGGTGCCATCGGCCAGCAGCTTGCCAGCCTGATTGTTCAGTTGGCCCTGGGTGGTGATCGACAGCGCATTGGCTGCGGACAGAATGCCGCCCTGGCTGTTATCCAGGGTGCCAGCTCTGACGGTCAGTCCGCCCTCGCTCAGCAGCGTGCCCTGCCCTTGGTTGAGCAAATCGCCGGTCAGGGTAATGGTCAGGTCTTTTTGGCTAGTAACGCGGCCACCCTGGCTGTTGTCCAGTTGGGCACCGTTCAGCACAAGGCTCTCACGCCCCGCCAGCAAGCCTTTGCTCTGGTTGAGCAGGCGTTGCACCGTGAGGGTCAAGCCGCTGTCACCAATGACCTTGCCGGTGGTGTTGTTCAGTTGATCGGCGACCACCAGCACCTTGGCCTGGCTAGAGATCTCGCCTTGCTGGTTGAGGATGGTCTGGCTGCGCAGGTCCACGCCGTTGGTGGCAGCGATAAGGCCGCCGTTGCGGTTATCCAGGGACGCGCCGGTCAGGTTCAGCGCACCGTCGCTGACGAGTTCGCCCGCTTGTTGATTGAGCACACCGACGGTTGCCTGCAGGTCGCCCTTGGCGCTGATGCGACCGGCGCCGTTTTCGAGCTGGTTGGCGTTGAGGGTCAGCGCACCATCGCTGCCCAACTTGCCGCCATTGCTGTTGTTCAACTGGTTCAGTTGCACGTGCGCGGCGGCCTTGGTGCTGATCACGCCCGCTTGGCTGTTATCCAGATCGCCGCCGGTGAGGGTCAGCGCGCCGTCGGCAATGACCAGGCCACCGTGGTTGATCAGGCTGTCGCCGTGCAACGCCAGGGTGGTTTTGCTGGACACCAGGCCGCCCTGGCTGTTGTTCAACTGCCCGGCGGTTATTTGTTGAGCCCCCTGGCTGACGAGGTTGCCTTCATTGCGATTGTCCAGCAGCCCGGCGACGGTCAGGTTCATCACGCCTTGGGCGGCGATGGAACCTTTGTCGCGGTTATCCAGGCTGGCCGCCTGTACTGTCAGGCTGGTCGCAGAGAACATCCCCAGGCGGTTATCGATGGCACCGCTGGCGGTCACGTTGAGGTTGCTGCCCAGCAACTTGCCGGAACGGTTATCCACGGTCGTGGCGGCCACGGTGGTCTGGTTGGCGGAGATTTCACCCGCTTGGTTGCTCAGTTGCCCAGCGGTTACATGGGCTTGCGCCTGGCTGGCGACCAGGCCGCTGTCATTTGTCAGTTGGCCGGCGTTGAGCGTCAGGTTCTTGAGGCCGATCACGCGTCCGCCCTGGTTATCCAGCGCAGCGGTGACCGTGACGTCGGCGCTGTTTTCGCTGTGCAGCAGACCGTTGGTGCGGTTATCCAGGCTGGTGGCCGTGACCTTGAGCGAGTCGGTACCCAACACACGACCGCCGCGGTTGTCGAGTTGACCGGCGTTAATCACGGCGGTGGTACCGCTCAATGTGCCGCCTTGATTGTTCAAGGTTTGGTTGGCTGTCGCGGTGAGGGTTCGGCTGGCAACCACACTGGCGCTATTGCTCAGGTTAGCGGCGGCAAGGCTGACATCGCCGCTGGCGTTGCGGCTTTCATCGGCGTTGACACCGGCTTCGATGATGCCACTGTTGATCAGCGCCCCACCGCTGGTCACGGTGATGCTGTCGCGGGCCGCCAGGCTTTTCTGGTTGCTCACCCCTGCCGACGTTTGCACATCAACCCGCGTGCCGGCATACACCGCACCCGCAGCGTCCAATTGACCGGCCTTGATCACCACCGCTTCGCTGGCTTTGGCATTGGCCAGACTCAGACGTCCATGGGCATCGAGCTGAATATCACCACCACTGGCCATTAACGTACCGTCGAGCTTCACACCCACACCGGCCTCGGTGCCCACCAGTTTGATCGCCCCGGCATACATCCCACCCAACGCCGTCGAGTCAATCGCCAGTTCCGGCTTGGCACTGCCGTCATCGGCACGGGCAGTGGCTTGCAGGCTTTTAGCATCGACGTCATTACGACCGGCAACCACGCTCAAGTTGCGCGCATTGATCTGCGCATTGATCTTGGCCGAGCGGGTGATGATTTCGAAGCGGTCGACGTTATCGGCATTCAAGCCCTGGCCGTCGATGGTCACGGCGCCGCCATCGACCTGGTAACGCTGCAGTTGGCCGCTTGCGTCGAGTATCGGTTTGCCGGTGGTCAGGGTGACGTTGGGGGTGTTGATGAAGCCGCAGCCGCTGCAGGTGATGCCGTAGGGGTTGGCGACGATAACCTTGGCCGACTGCCCCGCTACTTCGGTGTAGCCGCGCAATTGGCTGGGGCTGCCGCCGTTGACTTCGTTGAGGATGATATTGGCGGCACGACCTTGCAGGTTCGGGTTGCCGAGGATGATGCCGCCCAGTTGCGTGGATTGGGTACGGTCGGTGGCGTTATTGAGGATCACACCGTTAGCGCCGACGTTGTAGTCCTTGAACTGGTTGTGGGACAGGCCACTGCCATTGGGAGCGGCGATGTTCACTACCGGCACGCCATTGCCCGCTGCGCCCACGGTGGTGCCGGGGGCGCTGACCACGATGCCTTCGGCCTGGGCCAGCAGCGGTTGCCAGAACAGCGCGTTGGCCAGGATCAGCGCCAGGCCACGTTTGGGCAGGCCCAGGAACGCGTCACGGCTTTTCAGGGCAGCAGAAGGCTGACGAACCAGGAAGGCAAATTGGCGAACATCCATTTCAAATTCTCGTTGCAACTAGGCGTTGTTATTACAGGAAGAAATCCATGCGGAAGTAGATCGGTGCTTCGCGCTCAAGCAGCGCGGCCGGTCGTTCCAGCGAGTGGGCAAAGGTCACGCTGGTGCTCACGTGTTGGCCGCGGGCGAACAGCTCAAGGGAGTTGCTGGAGACCCGGCCGTGCACTTCGCCGTTGTAGCGGCCGTTGCGGATCACGCCCTGGTCGTAACCCACGCTGGCGCCGTATTCACCGAACACCGGGCGCAGCCAGCCGAGGGTCACCGGGCGGCTCCAGCGAAGGTCATTGCGCCAGTAGCCGCCGCTGTCGCCGGTCAGTTGCTGATCTTTGTAGCCGCGAACTGAGGCTGACCCGCCGAGGCTCATGCGCTGGGGGCTGAACAGTACGTCTTCGCTGCGTTGGCCGGTGGCCAGGCTGGTGAAACTGAACGACTCGCCCCACAGCGTGAACGGTTGCAGGTAGCTGACAGTGGCGGTGTATTTGCGGTAGCGCGCATCCGGCACGCCAGGCAGGGGGTTGTGATTGCCTTGGGCGTCGAAGGCGCCGGTGCCGTTTTGCATGCCTAGATCGACGTTGACGAACGCACTGCCGATACGACGACCGTGGTTGATGCCCAGTTGCAGTTCACTGAGGCGATTGCTGCTCTCTTTGAGGCGGCTGCTTTCGATGTAGTTGTTGGTGCGCAGGTGCGACAGGCCGACATTGAGCGAGGTTTTGCTCACAGCATCGCGATGAATCACCCGCTCAGCGCGCAACTGATGGTTTTCACTGTCGCCGGTTTGCTTGAAGTCGAAGCCGTCGCCCTGGACGACCGAACGGTAGTCGCTCTGGTTGTAGCTGTAGCTGAAGTTCCACCAGCCCCAGGGCACGTTGTAGTAGAGCATCGCGTTCTTGGAGGTTTTCTGGTGGTCGCTGACCGCGTCATGGCCGCCGCGCAAAATCAGCTGATCGGCCCGGCCCAGCGGGTTGTCCCATTCAAAGCCAGTGCCCCATTGCTGTTCGCCGGTGCTTTTCTGGCCGTCGTTGTTGCGCGACAGGCTGGCGCGCCAGGGCTTCTGCGGGTTGTTTTTGACCAGCACCGAACTGCCGCCCACGGCATCGCCCGGGGTCAGTTCCATTTGGGCTTGGTTGGATGGCAAGCGGTTGAGCTGGTCGACGGCCTGTTCGATTTCCCGCAGGTTCAAGATCTCGCCGCTTTTGCCGGGAAAGGCCATGGCCAGCTCGCGGTCCGACAGCTTGCTGGCGTCGGCGCCCTTCAAGCCTTCGAGTTTGCCTTCCACCACCAGCACTTGCAGATGCCCCTTGGACATATCTTGCTGGGGCAAGTAGGCGCGGCTGGTGACCAGGCCTTTGTCGATGTAGAAGTCGGTGAGGTCTTTGAGCAGGGCGTTGAGCTGGGAAACACCCAGGCATTGATCGGTGTACGGTTTGAGCAGACGCTCGCGTTCAGTGACATGCAGGTGCTCGGCCCCCTGCAGTTCAATGGTCTGGATCGGGAAGCAACGGCTGTCCACCGGGGCCGTCGGCGCTTCGGGCCTGGCCTCTTTACCGGGCAGCTCTTTGAGCTGTTCCAGGCGCCGCTGCTGGTCTTCCAACAGGCGGTTTTGCCGCTCGCGGATCAGGTCCTGATCACCCGGGAGTGTTGCCGCCATCACGCTGTGGGAAACGAGGCAGGCAAGCAGGGCAATACTCAGTGAATACCGAGTCCGTGGCAGTTGGGAAGACATGTTCGATCCATCGAATTTACGAAGGGTGGCAAACTAACATCGTCCGCCCCTCGCGCCAATAAACCGACTGAACTTTAGGAAATGTCTTAAAAAATTCGTAAGTAGCTGACGCAGAAGAAAAATAAACAAATAGGAAAGAATTTTGTTTGGAGTTCCGGGTTAGTTTCCGACCAGCGGTATCAGGTTTGATACACATGAGGGCGCATACGAACGACCGGACTCTTCGGTCAGCACCGGTCCGCGTATGAATATTTGAATTTAAGGAATGCTTTTTGGACGGCGACGGAGTCTGGGCAAGGGACGACTCGGACCAGCCAAATGACAGGCAAAAAAAAACCCGGAAATCCTCACTTACGTGGGCCTTCCGGATTTTCTAAACCGCCAAAAATGGTGGGTCGTGTGGGATTCGAACCTACGACCAATTGGTTAAAAGCCAACTGCTCTACCAACTGAGCTAACGACCCGCTGTGTGGTGGCGCGTATAATACTGATTTCTAAGGATTATTCAACACCTTATTTTAAATAAATCAGAAAAAACGCATTTGAACTGTAATTCGGTGGGTAGAACGCCTATCGCAGCAGGCGAATCAGCGGCCTGGCTCGTCGTTCCACAGGTACTTGTGCAGCTGCAATTGCAGGCGCACCGGCAGGTTGTCCGCCACTACCCAGTCGGCCAGCTCCCGGGCGTTCAGGTCGTGATGGCTGGGCGAAAACAGTACCTCGCCCGCCCGCCGCTCCAGGCCATACTGGATCAGCTTGGAAGTGGCCCAGTCGTAATCGTCACGGGAACAGATGACGAACTTGACCTGATCGTTTGCCGTCAGCAAGTCGATGTTCTCGTAGCGGTTGCGGTGGGCTTCCTTGGAGTCCGGCGTCTTGAGGTCGACCACCCGGCTGACTCGCGGATCGACCGCTGAGATGTCCAGGGCGCCGCTGGTTTCCAGTGACACCTCGTAGCCGGCGTCACACAGTTGCTTGAGCAAGGGGATGGCGTTGGGTTGCGCCAAGGGCTCACCGCCCGTCACGCAGACGTAGCGTGGCCGGTAGCCGGCAACCTGTTCCAGGATGTCGTCGAGGGTGCGCACGGTGCCGCCACTGAAGGCGTAGGCGCTGTCACAGTATTGGCAGCGCAATGGGCAGCCGGTCAACCGTACAAAGACAGTGGGCAGGCCAGCAGTGCGCGTTTCACCCTGCAACGAGTAAAAGACTTCGGTAATACGTAATGTGTCTTGCATAGTCGCCACGGGCGTAACAGCTAAACAGGCTGTCCGCCTCCGTCAGGCACTTCAAGGGATTGCGCCAACGCGTCAACCCCAGAAAGCGTGTTTCATAAAAGGGCGTGGATTCTAACGAAAAAACCCGCGACAAGCGCGGGTTTCTTCTAAACGGGCTGCATCGCTTACAAGCGTTGCAGGTCCCGTTGGGCCAACTGAGCCGCGGAGGTACCCGGGTACTGGGCAACCACCTGCTGCAGAATGCCTTTGACCTTGTCGGTATGACCCAGGCGGCGTTCTACGTCAGCGAGTTTGTACAGCGAATCCGGAACCTTGGCATGCTTGGGGTACAGCTGGCTGACCTTGGCAAAAGCCTGGCCCGCCGCTTGCAAATCACCCTTTGCCAGGTTGACCTCACCCAACCAGTACTGGGCATTGCCCGCGTATTGGCTGTTAGGGTATTTGCGCAGGAAAGCGGTAAAAGCCTGGCTGGCTTTATCGAAATCCTTGGCCTTGATCAGGTCGAAGGCTGCATCGTAATACAGTTTTTCCTTCGCAGGATCACCCGGCTCGCTGCTGGCAGCAGGGGCAGCAGCAGCGGCCCCCGCTGCGGCGCCACCGGCAGCGGCACTGGGTGCGCCACCGGCAGAAGAATTATCAGGAGTAGCGGCAGGTGCAACACCGGCTCCAATACGACGATCAAGATCCTGGTATCGCTCCAGGCCTTCTTGCTTCAGCTGGTTCACTTGATTTTGCAGAACTTCAATGGCGCCTTGTTGCTGGGCCAATTGATCCTGCATGCGTTGCAGCTGGTTGAACAGCTCGCCCTGTGCCGAGGGAGCGGACGTAGCCGCTCCCCCCGCATAGGCGCCGTTCGTGCCATAACCTGCTGGCGGATAACTGCTCCCGCTATTGTTATAGCCTGAGTTGCTATCCGTTACAGGAACCGCAGCCCACACCGCAAGCGGTGCGAAGCTGAGAGCCAATACAGTTAGAGCACGACGGCACGTTCGCATGACGAATTACTTACGCAGTTCGACGCGACGGTTCTGAGCCCACGACTGTTCGTCGTTGCCAGTTGCAACTGGACGCTCTTTACCGTAGGAAACCAGTTCCAGTTGGCCTGGAGCAACACCTTGCAGTACCAGGTAGCGCTGAACGGCTTTCGCACGACGCTCGCCCAGAGCCATGTTGTACTCACGAGTACCACGGGCGTCAGTGTTACCTTCCAGAACAACGCGAGCGCCGTTAGCTTTCAGGTCCTTGGCGTGAACGTCCAGAGCGCGCATGGCTTCTGGCTTCAGGTCCGAACTGTCGTATTCGAAGTAGAAAGTGGTGATAGCGCGCAGAGCAGCTTCTTCGCTCAGGGAGCCGTCGACCGCACCAGTGTTGGCGCCGTAACCAGCGTTTGGATCAACAGCTGCGCCTTCACCGGCATTGTCGCCGCCTTTAGAGGAGCAACCAACGGCTACGGACAGAGCCAGAGCCAGAGCAGCAAACTTACCAAACTTCAGCATTTCCATCGTGAAACTCCTAATGAACCCCAGTGTGTTAAGTACTTCTTTTTGTAGCGCCGCGTCAGTTCAGGTAAGGGGACCAGGATGGTTCTCTGACTTCGCCTTGTGCGGTAGGAAGTGGGAGCCTTACGCGTCCATTAATGGACACGAGCATCAAGACTCCCCGGCCCTGCTGGCGGGTGGCGTAGATTACCATGGTGCCGTTGGGCGCAACAGTGGCTGACTCATCAAGGTTGGTATCTGTAAGGATTTTTACGGTTCCGCGCTGCAAATCCTGGGCCGCAACCCGGAAATTAGTGAACCCATCCTGACGGTGAATCATCACCAACGTCTTTTCATCGGCCGAAAGCTTGGGGTTGGCGTTGTAGTTACCAATAAAGGTCACACGTTCCGCACCGCCGCCGTTCACATTTGCCTTGTAGACCTGAGGCTTGCCGCCACGGTCGGAGGTGAAGTAGATGGTCGAGCCATCCTTACCCCAGAACGGTTCGGTGTTGATGCCCGGGCCGCTGGTCACACGCGAGAGCTGACGCGAGGCCATGTTCATCACGTAGATATCCGGGTTGCCGTCCTTGGACAGCACGAAAGCCAGGCGTGAACCATCCGGCGACCAGGCTGGCGCACCGTTGAGGCCTTCGAAGTTGGTGATCTGCTCACGACGGCCAGTATCGATGTGCTGCACAAAAATGCGCGGGCGACGCTGTTCGAACGATACGTAGGCAATACGCTTGCCGTCCGGCGCAAAACGCGGCGACAGGATTGGCTCACGGGACTGCAGCAAGGTCACTGCACGTGCACCGTCGTAGTCCGAACGTTGCAGCGTGTAGCGGGTGTTGTCTACAGAGAAACGCTCAGCCGTCACATACAGCAGGCGCGTCGAGAACGCCCCTTTGATACCGGTGAGTTTTTCAAACGACTGGTCCGAGATGTAGTGAGCCATGTCGCGCAGTTGTTCGGCGGTACCCGATACGCTGCCGGTCAGAACCTGCTGCTCGGTGGCCACGTTGAACAACGTGTACTGGATCTGCAGGCGACCGCCGGCCGGCGTGATGCTACCGACCATCAGGTACTGGGCACCGACCGCCTTCCAGTCGCGGAAGATGACTTCGCTGGCCTGGGTTGGCTGGCTGATCATGTTGCCTTTTGGAATCGGCGCGTAGTAACCGGAGTTACGCAGGTCGTCGCTGACGATCTGGGCCATGTCGTCCGGCAGCACGCTGCCGCCCTGCCAACCGAACGGCACGACTGCAATCGGGGTGGCCCGATCACTGCCGCTGGTTACCAGGATGTTCTTTTCATCCGCCGCCGCTATCCCTGCCATACAGCAAATAACGACAAGCATTCCTCGAAGAAGGTTTCTCACAAGGCTAGATCCTCAGGTGTGAATGTCATCTTGAATGAACGATAGGGAGCGAAGTCACTTGGTTTCATTCCCTGCATCTCGGTCAACCGGCCAATATTCTTGACCGCGGCAACCGCCGAACTGTCGAACGAACCGTCACCACTGGACTTGGCCACGCTGACCGAAGTCACCGTACCGTCCGGCAACATGCCGATCTGCAGCACTACTGTCATGCCTTTACGTGCCGAAGGTGGACGTGTCCAACCTTCCGCTGCCCGCGCCCGAATCAGGTCGTCGAAACTGCCCGCGACTTCATCGCCACGCTCATCGGCCAAGGCTTGCTGACGCTGCGGCGTGTCGGAAAGCAAATCTGCCAGGGCCTGGGCCTTTTTCTCTTCGGCGGATTTGCGCGCTGCTTCCTGGGCCTTCTTCTTGGAGGCGTCGGCGGCAGCTTTCTTCTTCGCTTCATCGGCGACTTTCTTCTTCGCCTCGTCTGCTTCAGCTTTTTTCTTGGCGTCTTCGGCGGCTTTCTTCTTCGCGTCTTCGACGATCTTTTTCTTGGCTTCTTCAGCGGCCTTTTTCTTGGCCTCTTCTTCGGCAGCCTTCTTGGCTTCTTCTTCCGATTTCTTCTTGGCTATATCAGCCAATTGTTTCTCTTCGGCCTTTTTCGCTTCGGCAGCTTTCTCGGCTTTCTTGGCTTCATCAGCCTTTTTCGCCTCGTCGGCCTTCTTGGCTTCGTCAGCCTTTTTCGATTCCTCGGCCTTTTGAGCCGCCTCTTCTTTCTTTTGTTCCGCAGCAGCCTTTACCGCTTCCTGCTCGACCTTCTTCTGTTCCATCTGCTCGACTTCAGTCTGGCGCGCGGCCGACTTCTGGGCCTCACCCGCAATCTTCTGATTGGTCTGGGTGGTGGCCTGGCTTTTCGATTTCAGCTGATACAGGGTCGCCTGCACGATCGGCTTGGCTGGCGGCAAATCCGGGGTCATGGCAAAGCTGACGAACAGCATGCCGAACACCAGGACGTGCAGGGCAATTGCCCACACGCCAGGCCAGAAGTAGCTTTCCGAGGCGGACGGCTCTCGCTGTTGCTGCATCAGGGCGCCTCGGTAATCAAGCCAACGTTACCGACGCCGGCCTTCTGCAGCCCGCCCATGGCACCCATGACGGAGCCGTAGTCGACCGATTTGTCGCCCCGGATAAACACCTGGGTGTGCTTGCCGCCTTCGTTGCCGGAGCGAATGATCTTGGTCACCGCATCGGTCATGGCCGGCAAGGTCAGGGCCTTGTCCTGCTGCTTTTGCGTGTCGACTTCGCTGCCAAGGTTCCAGTAATAGGTCTTGTCAGCCTTGATCGAAATGGTCAGGACCTGAGTGTTGTTGTCCTGCGGCAAGGCTTCACTGGAAACCTTGGGCAGATCAACCTTCACGCCCTGGTTGAGCATCGGCGCGGTCACCATGAAGATCACCAGCAGTACCAGCATCACGTCGATGTAGGGCACTACGTTCATCTCGGCGACCGGCTTGCGCTTTTTGCGAGCTCGAGCGATTAAAGCCATTGGGAATTACCTGCTTATTCTTCGCTGGTGTGCACTTTACGGTGCAGGATCGCCTGGAATTCATCGGCGAAGGTGTAGTAACGGCCGATCAAGGTTTCGCTGGTGGCGGCAAAACGGTTGTAGGCGATTACTGCGGGGATAGCGGCGAACAGGCCGATCGCGGTGGCGATCAGGGCTTCGGCAATACCCGGGGCCACGGTGGCCAGTGTGGCTTGCTGCGCCTGGGCCAGGCCGCGGAAGGAGTTCATGATGCCCCATACGGTACCGAACAGGCCGATGTACGGGCTCACGGAACCCACGGTGGCGAGGAACGGCAAGCCCTGCTCAAGTTTCTCTTCTTCGCGGGAGATGGCCACGCGCATGGCACGGGCCACGCCTTCCATCACCGCTTCCGGGTCTACACCAGGCTGCTGGCGCAGACGGGAGAATTCCTTGAAGCCGGCACGGAAGATCTGCTCGACGCCCGAGTCCGGGTCCGGGTTGCTGCCGGCCTGGCGGTACAGTTTGGACAGGTCGATACCCGACCAGAAGCGCTCTTCAAAGCTCTCCAGGGCACGTCGACCGGCGCGCAGCATGTTGCTGCGCTGAAAAATCATGACCCAAGAGGTAACCGATGCGGCTACCAGGGTCAGCATGACCAGTTGAACCACGACACTGGCATTGCTGACCAGGCTCCACATGGAGGAATGGTCGACGACGGTAGGTTCCACGCTAAATCTCCTGCTTTGATTGTTGACCCGCGCCGCTCACGGCGGCAAAGGCCGCGCGTAGAGTTTCGGGAATGGCCCGAGGTTTCAAGCTGTTGGTGCGCACACACGCCACCAGGAACTGCCCCTCACAGAGCAGCGTTGCATCCGTGGCCCGCCTGACCTGCTGTTTGAAACGCAGGCTGGCACGGTTCAATTCGATGACTTCGGCACTGACCAGCAATTCGTCGTCCAGTCGCGCCGGTGCGTGGTAACGCGCCTCGCTGGAATGCACGACGAATAACAGGTCCTCGCCTACCAGCTCGGACTGGGCAAAACCCAACTCCCGCAGCCGCTCGGTTCGAGCCCGTTCCATGAATTTCAGGTAATTGACGTAATAAACGATGCCCCCGGCATCGGTGTCCTCGTAATAAACGCGACAGCGATGTGCGAACGACTGATCCCCGTTTTGCGCGCGCATACTCTAGTGCTTACTCCTCAGGTTGCCAATTGGCTGGGCAACTGTTTTTTCATTCCTGAACGCTTCAAATGACGACGCCAGACACTGGGACAGCACAAAGCTCGGATAAATCACCCCACATGACAAATACCCTGTAGGAGCGAGCTTGCTCGCGAAGAACCTGAGCACGCCGCGTATAACCAGACATACCGCGTTATCGTTGGCGTTTTTCGCGAGCAAGCTCGCTCCTACAGTTTTTTAATCGTCTACTGCATCGAGGAATTCGTCTACCACGGGCATCTCTCCCAATCGTGACGGAATGTTTAGCCCGAAGTGCAGGTAAGCATGACGCGTCACCACCCTGCCCCGCGGGGTTCGCATGATGTAGCCCTGCTGGATCAGGTACGGCTCCAGCACATCCTCAATGGTATGGCGCTCCTCACTGATGGCTGCGGCCAGGCTGTCCACGCCGACCGGGCCACCGTCGAATTTCTCGATCATGGTCAAAAGTAGGCGCCGATCCTGGTGATCGAAGCCATGCTCGTCCACATCCAGCAGGTTCAACGCCAGGTCCGCCACCGCCTTGGTGATGTGGCCCTTGGCACGCACTTCGGCGAAATCGCGCACGCGGCGCAGCAAACGGTTGGCGATACGTGGCGTACCGCGGGCGCGCCGGGCGATTTCAAAAGCGCCTTCCGGGTCCAGGGGCAGGCCCAGGATACTCGCCGAACGGCTGACAATGGTCGCCAGATCGGCCGTGCTATAGAACTCTAGACGTTGAACAATGCCGAAACGGTCTCGCAGCGGGTTGGTCAGCATGCCCGCACGGGTGGTCGCGCCCACTAAGGTGAATGGCGGCAGGTCGAGCTTGATCGAGCGGGCCGCCGGGCCTTCGCCGATCATGATGTCGAGCTGGAAGTCTTCCATGGCCGGGTACAGCACTTCCTCGACAATCGGCGACAAGCGATGGATTTCGTCGATAAACAGCACGTCATGGGGTTCAAGGTTGGTCAGCAGCGCCGCCAGGTCGCCCGGCCGTTCCAGCACCGGGCCGGAGGTGGACTTGATCGACACGCCCATTTCCTGGGCGATGATATTGGCCAGGGTGGTCTTGCCCAACCCCGGCGGGCCGAAGATCAAGGTGTGGTCCAGGGACTCACTGCGCCCGCGCGCGGCCTGGATAAACAGCTCCATCTGCTCGCGCACGGTAGGCTGGCCGATGTATTCGGCCAGGCTCAGCGGGCGGATGGCCCGGTCCTGGACTTCTTCACGGTCACGCGGGCCGGTGGCCGCGATCAGACGATCGGCTTCAATCACTTAAATCATTCCCTTCAGGGCACGGCGAATCATGTCTTCAGCGCTCAGGTTCTTGTCCTTGATGGCCGATACGGCTTTGCTGGCTTCCTGGGGCTTGTAGCCCAGGGAGATCAGCGCATTGACGGCATCGCTTTCTGCGCTGGCGACCTGGGCCGCTGGCATATCCGGCTGGTTCGGTACCAGGGCGAACATGCTCGGCACCACCTCCCAGGCTTTGAAGCGGTCCTTGAGCTCGACCAGCAAGCGCTCGGCGGTCTTCTTGCCCACCCCTGGCACCTTGGTCAGGGCCGAGGTGTCTTGGGCGGATACGGCACGCACCAATTCATCCACTTCCAGGCTCGACATCAGGGCCAGGGCTAACTTGGGCCCCACGCCATTGAGGCGAATCAGCTCGCGGAAGAAATCGCGGTCGCGCTTGCCGATGAAACCATAGAGTAGTTGCGCGTCTTCGCGCACCACTAAATGCGTGTGCAAGGTTATCGGCTCGCCGACCGACGGCAGGCGATACAGGGTGGTCATGGGCACTTCCAGCTCATAACCCAACCCATTCACATCCAGAATCAGGTGCGGCGGCTGTTTCTCAGCCAGGGTGCCGCGCAAGCGTCCAATCACGGTTCAGATCCTTAAAGCTTGGGGGTCAGTTCAAGGCCTGACCGCAAAAATAACGATTGCGCTGATGCTATCAGAGACGCAAGCGCCCGCCACGACTACGTGCTGCGCCCAAGCCATGAGGCAGCAGGCTGGAGCGGGTATGGGCATGGCAAATGGCGATGGCCAAGGCGTCCGAGGCGTCGATCTGCGGCTTGGACGTGAGCTTGAGCATGTGCATGACCATCATCTGCACCTGCTCCTTGTTGGCGCCACCGGTGCCGACCACGGCCTGCTTGACCTGGGTCGCGGTGTATTCAGCGATCTCCATGCCCTCCTCGGCACCTGCCACGATGGCGGCGCCACGGGCTTGGCCAAGCTTCAACGCCGAGTCGGCATTCTTGGCCATGAAGACTTTTTCGATGCCCATGGTGACCGGGCCGTAGGTCTGGATGACTTCACGCACGCCGCGATAAACGATCTGCAGCCGCTCGGCCAGCTCGCCGGCACCGGTGCGGATGCAACCCGAGGCGACATACACACAGCCGCGCGGGGTCTGCTGCACCACGCCAAAACCGGTGATGCGCGAACCGGGGTCGATACCTAGGATTAAAGTCATAACGCCTGCGGGTTGGATTTACAACGGTATGTGCCAGGCACACATTTGTGTAACAGCATAGAACCCCTGTGGGAGCTGGCGTGCCTGCGATGCGGGCACCTCGGTGCTTCTGTCAATTCGAGGTGATGCTATCGCAGGCAAGCCAGCTCCCACAGGGGATATTCATCGTTCTCAAGTGAGCTGTTCGGCCACAGACTCAGGGATGTCGGCATTCGAATACACATTCTGCACATCATCCAGGTCTTCAAGCATGTCCAGCAGCTTCAGCACCTTCTGCGCACCGTCCAGGTCCAGTTCGGCACTGGTGGTCGGCAGCATCACGATTTCCGCGTCGGTGCCGTTGAAACCAGCGGCTTCCAGGGCATTACGCACGGCGTAGAAGCTGGCGAACGAGGTAAACACATCGATAGAGCCGTCTTCGTTGGTGACCACGTCATCGGCATCCGCTTCCATCGCGGCTTCCATCAGCGCGTCTTCATCAGTGCCGGGTGCGAAGGTGATTTGCCCCTTGCGCTCGAACAGGTAGGCCACCGAGCCGTCGGTGCCGAGGTTGCCACCGCATTTGCTGAACGCATGGCGTACGGCAGCGGCGGTACGGTTGCGGTTATCGGTCATGCATTCGACCATCACCGCCACGCCGCCCGGGCCGTAGCCTTCGTAGGTCAGCTCGACCATGTCGTCGGTATCGGCCGCACCGGCACCACGGGCCACGGCGCGGTCAATGATGTCGCGGCTCATGTTCGCGCCCAGGGCCTTGTCCAGCGCCAGGCGCAGACGCGGGTTGGAACCCGGGTCACCGCCACCCTGGCGTGCTGCGACGGTCAGTTCGCGAATCCACTTGGTGAAGATCTTGCCTTTCTTGGCATCCTGACGCTCTTTGCGGTGCTTGATGTTCGCCCACTTGGAATGGCCAGCCATAACACAACTCCGAATTCTCTAAAAAACTTATCAATCCCGCCCCCCGGGCGTAATGCCGTTCAGTTAAGCGTATATCGCCCTCTGTAGGAGCGAGTTTGCTCGCGAAAAACGTCAACGATAACGCGTGTTTCCTGATTGAACACGGCGCCTATGGGTTTTTCGCGAGCAAGCTCGCTCCTACAAAAAGCCTTAACTGAACGGCATTACGCCCCAGGCGAGATTTCCCTCTTTTAAACGCAAAGGCGCATCCGAAGATGCGCCTTTTTGACTGCCTACCACTTTATCGCGCTTTCACGCAGCAGCCTTACTCAGCCTTCGGCGTCTCGCGCAGGCGGATGTGCAACTCGCGCAAGGCCTTGGCATCCACCACACCCGGCGCCTGGGTCATGACGTCCGCAGCGCTCTGGGTTTTCGGGAAGGCGATCACTTCACGGATCGACTGGGCACCGGTCATCAGCATCACCAGACGGTCCAGGCCGAACGCCAAGCCACCGTGCGGCGGCGCGCCGTACTTCAGGGCGTCGAGCAGGAAGCCGAACTTCTCTTCCTGTTCCGCTTCGTTGATGCCCAGCAGGCGGAATACCGCTTGTTGCATCTCTTTGCGGTGGATACGGATCGAGCCGCCACCCAGCTCAGTACCGTTGAGCACCATGTCGTAGGCACGGGACAAAGCGCCTGCCGGGTTGGCTTCCAGCTCGGCCGGGGAGCACTTCGGCGCGGTGAACGGGTGGTGCAAGGCGCTGAAGCTGCCGTCGTCGTTCTCTTCGAACATCGGGAAGTCGACCACCCACATCGGCGCCCATTCGCAAGTCAGCAGGTTCAGGTCGTGACCCAGCTTGATACGCAGCGCGCCCAGGGCTTCGCTGACGATCTTGGCCTTGTCGGCGCCGAAGAACACGATGTCGCCGTCAACCGCACCGACTCGATCAAGGATCGTGTTCAGGTTGGCCTCAGGGATGTTTTTCACGATCGGCGATTGCAGGCCGTCGACGCCGTTGGCGCGCTCGTTGACCTTGATGTACGCCAGGCCCTTGGCACCGTAGATGCCGACGAACTTGGTGTAGTCGTCGATCTGCTTGCGCGGCATGCTCGCGCCGCCAGGCACGCGCAGGGCGGCGATACGGCATTTCGGATCGTTGGCCGGGCCGCTGAACACCTTGAAGTCGACGTCCTTGAGCTGGTCGGCCACGTCCACCAGTTCCAGCGGGTTACGCAGGTCTGGCTTGTCGGAACCGTAGCGGCGCATGGCTTCTTCGAAGGTCATGTGCGGGAATTCGCCGAACTCCAGGCCCAGCACTTCCTTGAACAGGTTGCGGATCATTTGTTCGGTCAGGCCCATGATCTCTGTTTCATCGAGGAAGCTGGTCTCGATGTCGATCTGGGTGAATTCCGGCTGGCGGTCAGCGCGCAGGTCTTCGTCACGGAAGCACTTGGCGATCTGGTAGTAACGGTCGAAGCCGGCCACCATCAGCAGTTGCTTGAACAACTGCGGCGATTGCGGCAAGGCGAAGAAGCTGCCGGCGTGGGTGCGGCTCGGTACCAGGTAGTCACGCGCGCCTTCCGGGGTGGCCCGGGTGAGGATCGGCGTTTCGACGTCCAGGAAGCCGTTTTCGTCGAGGAAGCGGCGGATGCTGGTGGTCATGCGCGAACGCAGGCGCAGCTTCTCGGCCATTTCCGGACGACGCAGGTCCAGGAAGCGGTAGCGCAGGCGGGTTTCTTCGCCTACGTCGGAGTATTCGTTGAGTGGGAACGGCGGGGTTTCCGACTCGTTCAGCACTTCCAGCTCATAGCCCAGCACTTCGATGCCGCCGGACGCCATGTTCTTGTTCACGGCACCGGCCGGACGCAGCCGTACCTTGCCGGTGATCTTCACCACGTATTCGCTGCGCACGCGGTCGGCGGCGGCGAAACTCTCGGCGCGGTCCGGGTCGAACACTACCTGGGCCAGACCATCACGGTCACGGATATCGAGGAAGATCACCCCGCCGTGGTCGCGGCGACGGTGAACCCATCCGCAAAGGGTGATTTCCTGACCTTCCAGGGTCTCGTTCAGTTGGCCGCAATAGTGGCTGCGCATCATGGTCGTGGTTTCACTTCTCGTAATTCGAAATTCGGTGGCAGGCCTGCCTCGTCACCGTACAGTTAAGCAGGGGACGGATAATGCAGGAGCCTGCGCGTAGAGTTCAACTCAGTCTGCTTTGTCGCCGCCGGCCAGGTTCTTCTTGGCGCCGGTCTTGAAATCGGTCTCGTACCAGCCGCTGCCGCTCAGGCGGAAGCCCGGCATGGACAACATCTTCTTCAACTCAGGTGCCTGGCAGGCAGGGCAATCGACCAGCGGCGCGGCGCTGATCTTCTGAATGGCTTCCAACTGATGACCACAGGAAGCGCATTGATAGTCGTACATGGGCATGGAGATGTCTCGGCGATCAGATCGTTACAGCGCCACGCCCTGCCCTGTGCATAAAGCCCGGCATGCGCAGCAAAGCGCGGGATTATATCTGGTAAATCAACACAGCGCAGCCGGCTTTGTGCCCAGGGCCCGGCCCGCCGGGATGACGGGCCGACCACCGGACTACTGCGCGAGCGTGTCCCCGGACGTGAGGGCGCTCCGGTCTTTGAGCACATGGACCACGCACACCACCCTCACCAGCCCACTGAAGTTCTTCACGCCTCCGTAACGCAAATGCACTTCCCGATCCACATAGGACAACAATGCACTGACCGAGCAGGTATTGAGCCTGGCGATTTCCGTCAGGATATTCCAATAGATCTGTTCAAGGCGCAGACAGGTAGAAAACCCATTGAGCCTGACCGACCGGGACAGTGGCTTGGCCAGTCCCATATCAAAACCCTTCGAAAAAGGGTCAACTTTTATCTTGTGAAAACCACAGGCTTCCATCACTCCCTTACCCACTCCACGTGACATACACCTGACACTCCATTGCCAAACAGCAGCCAACAGGTTTCTCCCATTGGACGATGGGCCTATAAAACAGCAGCCAGCGCAGAGCAGCCAGAAGACGGGGAGTAGTTAGTCGTAGGACAACGCCAGGAAGCGCAGGGAAACCAGCAGGCAGCGCCCAAAAGGCGCCGCCTGGGTCTGACGGTTACTGGTTTTCGAGCAGGGAGCGCAGCATCCACGCGGTTTTCTCGTGAACCTGCATACGCTGGGTCAAGAGGTCCGCCGTCGGCTCATCACTGACTTTGTCGAGCAATGGGAAGATACCTCGCGCGGTACGCGTGACCGCTTCCTGGCCGGCCACCAACTGCTTGATCATCTCTTCGGCGCTCGGCACACCCTCTTCTTCCTTGATGGAAGACAGGCGCGCGTAAATCGAATAGGCACCCGGCGCCGGGAAGCCCAGGGCACGGATACGCTCGGCAATGGAGTCCACTGCCAGCGCCAGCTCGTTGTACTGCTCCTCGAACATCAGGTGCAGCGTGCGAAACATGGGGCCTGTGACGTTCCAATGGAAATTGTGGGTCTTCAGATACAGAACATAGGTATCGGAAAGCAGGCGGGAAAGTCCGTCGACGATGGATTTACGGTCTTCTTCACTGATACCAATATCGATTGCCATGTGTTTCCCCTTCAATTGACGAGCATTCATTGATCAGGTGCAGCTCCACTCTAGCAAGAGAGTGCGTCATGTGCAGCCCGGCACACCCGGGCGACATGCGGCAAATCGCCCCGCACCGCCTGCGGGATCTGACTTGGCAAGCCTGTTTACCTGTGGGAAGAGTCTCGGCATACCAATGAAAAATCCCGCACCTGTCTAGGACAAGCGTTTGACGCAGAAATGCCGTGGCCGTGGCAATACCCCGAAATGCTTGATTTGAGTAGGCACAGCCTTTGCTGTTAAATAGACGCGGTGTGGCTGCCGTTTATTCCTGCGGCACGTCACATAGGCTGATACCCGCGCACGTGCTCAACGCCTCCCATTGTTCAGAAGCGAACCGTGCCAGTCAGCTCTTCCTTGTGATCCGTCTTAACGTGAGTTAACCAAAATGTTGAAGATCGTCCACCTGCTAACGGGCGTTGCAGCGTTGCTGCTGTCCTTTATTCCGAGCCTGCAGCCTGAAAGCCTGCCTTATCTGGAACAACACGACGCCCTGTACCTGGCCTTGTTCGGCCTTCTTAACCTGACGCTCGCACCGGTAATCCCTTACTGGAACAAAGGCACGCGTCATCAACTGCAAAACCTGGTCAGTGCGCTGCTGGTGCTGACTGTTGTCGTACAAACCCTCACCCTCCTGGCGCCCATGCCTGAAGTCGGGGGCCATCCGGCCATCCTGCTCAGCCTGGTGATTGCTGTGGTCGCCATCGTTCTTCACCTGGCCATCAGCTTCTACCGCTCGTCTCCAGCGGCCGCGTCGCAAAACTATGACATGACCAACCGGGATACCGGGACCGTCAAGTGGTTCAACACCTCCAAGGGCTTCGGCTTCATTTCCCGCGACTCGGGCGACGATATCTTCGTCCACTTCCGAGCCATTCGTGGCGAAGGTCATCGCGTACTGGTCGAAGGCCAGCGCGTGGAGTTCTCGGTGATGAACCGTGACAAGGGCCTGCAAGCCGAAGACGTCATCGCTGCCCTGCCGCGTCGCTGATTCCCCAGCCTTCGCAGCAAAAAAAACCGCGATCCAGCCTTGGCTGGGTCGCGGTTTTTTTATTGCGTGCGCATTCAATAGTGGGGCGGCGGCGCTTCTTCTTCGGATGACTCGAACTGCCCGCCCATTTCTTCCTGGCGCTTGAGCAGTGCAGTCATCTGCAATTGCAGGCGTTCGACGGCCCGCTGCTGGGCAACCAGGATGTCGTTGAGGGTTTCAATGGTGTCGTCCTGAAAGGCCAGGCGGCTTTCCAGGTCGGTAACGCGTTCTTGCAGGTCCATGGTTCAGTCCTGGGTAAAGATGAAGTCGGCAGGCAATAGCTCGCGCAATCGGCTGCGAATCGCGGCCACCTGCTCTTGCGTATAGGGCCGGGCCGGGTGCTTGCCCCACACCGGGGCTGGCCACGCGGCGTCATCGCGCTTGCGCACAATCACATGCACATGCAACTGGCTGACGACGTTACCCAGCGCGCCGATGTTCATCTTGTCAGCCGCCAGCCCCTCGTTGAGCAACTGCGCCAGGGCCGTCGTTTCTTGCCACAAGGTTTGTTGATCTGCGACATCCAGTTGAAACACTTCGCTGATACCGTTGATGCGCGGCACCAGGATGAACCAGGGGTAATTCGCGTCGTTGGACAGTATCAGGCGACAGAGCGGGAAGTCCCCAATGGCCAAGGTATCTTGTTGCAGGCGTTGATCTAAGGCGAACACGTGGCACTCCGTTCGGCAGGTCGGTAACAGGTGCCCAGCATACCTTCGAATCCCCAAGGCTTCACGGGCAATGCTGGCGGCCTTGAGGCAGCCGAACAAAAAAATGCACCCTTTAGAGGCAGTAACACAGGTAAGCGACGCTAGGCCGGGCCTCAACGGAACGCACCAAAATGACTCACTTGCGCCTCAAAGGGATCCGCCGATTACCCACCGATAAGGGTCAACCGGTAACGTTTTACCCACATACAGGATTCCGGTACCACCGAACCGGGGTAAAACCCTGGCGTCAAGCCCAACCCAAATGGCGTAAACCCCCCGTGCTTATGCGGTTTTTACAGGTTCATCACACTTTTCACGAAAAAATGACATTCGGTCAGTGGTTTGAGCACGCTTGTTGCATTCACCCCCATATCGTCGGCAACGGCACCCGTTTGGACACAGGTGTTTCGCGATAAAAACAGTGGCGTTTCAATGTGTATCAGGGATGCGTTCAAGCTTTGAAAGAAGTCTGAAAACAGCATTGAAGTTGTCAGCCTGGATACATTTCTGGCTGTGAATTTGCGACATGGATCTAGCGATTTACGACAGCCTCGTAAAGAAGCTGAAAGGATAGTTGAGTAAGTATCGTCAATAGGGTCTGCGTGAGATAACTTTGCGCCGACACAAAAAGAAAGAGCCGCCCAGATAAAAATACAGGTGGGACGGCAGTACTCTTCCTAAAACCAAAGGAGCAAATCACGATGCGCGTGATGAAGTGGAGCATGATCGCCCTGGCTGTTTCAGCAGGCACCTCGCAGTTCGCAATGGCGTCCGCCCAGGACGATTCCAAGGGCTTTGTTGAAGACAGTACTTTCAGCATCAATACTCGCGCGCTGTACTTCAGCCGTGACTTCCGTAATGAGCCAGGCGGCGGTTACAGCACCGTCAACGGCAAGCGTAAGAGCCGTGCTGAAGAAACCGGCCTGGGCTTCAATGCCCTGTACGAATCGGGCTTCACCCAGGGCACCATTGGTGTCGGTGTCGACGTGATCGGCCTGATGGGCCTCAAGCTCGACAGCGGCAAGGGCCGCGCCGGCACCGGTCTGTTCCCTACCGGTTCCGACGGTCGCTCGCAGGACGACTACTCCAAAGGCGGCGGCGCAGTTAAGTTCCGCATCTCCAATACCGTGCTGAAAATCGGTGACCAGTACACCACGGCACCGGTGTTCGCTTCCGACGACAGCCGCCTGCTGCCAGAGCTGCCACAAGGTATCTCGATCACCAGCAACGAAATCAAGGGCCTGAAGCTTGAAGGCGGTCACTTCACCTCGAGCGTCGCGCAGAACCAGACCTACCACGACAGCCTGGGCCTGACCAAAACCGACTTTGTCGGCGGTGTGTATGCCTTCACTCCAGAAATCACCGGCAGCCTGTACTACGCGAAAACCGAAGATTATTTCCGCAAGTACTACAGCAACCTGAACTGGACCCACGCCCTGAGCGATGATCAGTCGTTCGCCCTGGACTTCAACATATACGACACCAAGAGCGACGGCGCCGGCCTGCAACGCGCAGAGAAAGACGGCGTGACCAAGCTCGACAACCGTGCCTTCAGCTTGCAGGGTGCGTACACCATCGGCGCTCACACCTTCACCCTGGCAGCGCAGAAAGTCACCGGTGACGGCGACTACGGTTACGGCGTAGACGGCGGCGGCACTGTGTTCCTGGCCAACTCCATCGCCCGTTCCGACTTCAACGCCGAAGGCGAAAAGTCCTACCAGGCGCGTTATGACATCAACATGGCGACCTTCGGCATTCCGGGCCTGAGCTTCATGACCCGTTATGTCACCGGTAGCGGTGCCAACACCGCCACCACGTCGAACGGCAAAGAGTGGGAACGCGACATCGAAGCCAAGTACGTGATCCAGAGCGGCCCGGCGAAAAACCTGAGCCTGCGTCTGCGTCAAGCGACTTATCGTTCCGGTGATGGCGTGTACTACGGTTCGCCGTCGATCGACGAGCTGCGCCTGATCGCGAACTACCCGCTGAACATCTTGTAATTGCTGGTTCAATTACAACGATGACTTGAGGCTTAGGCCTTAAATAAAAAGCCGCTCCTCTGTTCAACAGGGAGCGGCTTTTTTATTGCAGTTTTATTTCAATCAACAAAACAACTAGCAAGCTAAGTAACTAGTTTATCAAAGCTGACCTTTCGGCCAAGTTTGATAGCGTCACGCCAAGTTATTTCGTCGCACTTTCCTGCATCACGCGAATAACCCGCTGCGGAAACGGAATATCAATCCCGGCCGCTTTCAAACGGTCACGCGCCAGTTCATTGAGCATAAACATCACGTCCCAATAATCCGGGGTATTGGTCCAGCAACGCAGGGAGACGGTGATGGAACTGTCACCCAAGGTCGACACCACCGCCACGGCGGCAGGGTCCTTCAGTACACGCGGGTCTTCGGCCAGAGCCAGCAGCACTTCACGGGCCTTCTGCAGGTCCGCCTCATAGTCCACACCCACATCAAACACGACCTTGCGGGTCGGCTGGCGGTTGGTGTTGGTGATAAGGCCGTTGGACAGGCTGCCGTTGGGAATGATCACCGTCTTGTTGTCGCCGGTACGCAACACCGTGTGGAAGATCTGGATGCTGTCGACGGTACCCGAGGTACCTTGGGCTTCGATCCAGTCACCGATACGGAATGGGCGGAACAATAGAATCAACACGCCGCCGGCAAAGTTCGCCAGGCTGCCTTGCAAGGCCAGGCCGATAGCCAGGGTAGCGGCACCGATCGCCGCAACGAACGAGGTGGTTGCCACACCGATCATCGAGGCCACGTTGACCACCAGCATGACTTTGAGCGCGATGTTGGCAAGGCTGGTGATGAAGTGTTGCAGAGCCAAGTCTGCGTTACGCATGGCCAGCAGGCGGCCCACACGGTGAGTCAAGACATTGATCAGCCACCAGCCGATGGCCAGGGTGATCAACGCCAGCAATACGCGGCTGCCGTATTCCATGATCATGGGGATCCAAGACTGGGAGGTCTTGATCAGGTGATCCATTTCAGCGTTCAAATCCATCTACTTTCTCCTGTTGTGCGGCGATAAGGCTCTACTGACTGCCTGAAAACGCAATTGAGCCCCGAAGGGCTCAATTGTAGGCAATGATGCTGGGGCGTGGGACGTCAAAAGTGCTCACAGGTTCCCCAGAGTGCCATCAGTCGCGGAAGTTATTGAACTGCAGCGGCATATCAAACGTCTTGGCGCGCAGGGCCGCGATGGCCTCTTGCAGGTCGTCACGCTTCTTGCCGGTGACGCGAACCTGCTCGCCCTGAATGGCGGCCTGGACCTTGAGCTTGGCGTCCTTGATGTGCGCCACGATCTTCTTGGCCAGCTCTTTGTCGATGCCTTCCTTGAGCACGGCTTCCTGCTTCATCAGCTTGCCGGAGGCGTAGGCGTCCTTGACTTCCAGGCACTGCACGTCGATCTTGCGCTTGACCAGGGCCAGCTTGAGGATCTCGATCATCGCTTCCAGCTGGAAATCGGCTTCAGCGGTCAGGTTGACGGTCAGTTCCTTTTCCTTGAATTCGAAGCTGCCCTTGCCTTTCAAGTCGTAGCGACGGTCCAGTTCCTTGACGGCGTTCTCGACGGCGTTGGTGACTTCGTGTTTGTCCAGTTCAGATACCACGTCGAACGAAGGCATGTGATTTCTCCAATATAAGGGGCGGGCTCAGTAGAGATGGAGCGCGCCCGAGCTAAAATGCCGGGGCATTATAGCGGTTCTTTCGCGCCGTTCACCGCTGGCGAGCTTATGGAGTACACACTGATGGCGACCCCCTGGCATATTCTTGGCGCCGGCAGCCTGGGCACCCTCTGGGCCGCACGGCTGGCGCGCGCGGGCGTGCCCGTGAAGCTGATCCTGCGCAATGAGGCGCGCCTGGCCGACTATCGAGCCGGCCAGGGCCTGACCCTGGTCGAGCAGGGTGTGGAACAGACTTACCCGGTAGTCGGCGAAACGCCTGACAGCCCAGAGCCAATTCATCGCCTGCTGGTGGCATGCAAAGCCTACGATGCCCAAAGCGCTATCGCCCAGTTGCAACCTCGACTGGCGCCCGACGCCGAACTGATCCTGCTGCAAAACGGCCTCGGCAGCCAGGACGCAGTGGCCGCACAAGTACCGTCGGCCCGTTGCATCTATGCCTCCAGCACCGAAGGCGCGTTTCGCCAAGGCGACTGGCGGGTGGTATTTGCCGGCCATGGTTTCACCTGGCTGGGGGATGCGAGCCACCCCACGCCACCGCTGTGGCTGGACGACCTGCAAGCGGCCGGCATTCCCCACGATTGGGCCAGCGATATCCTCACGCGCCTGTGGCGCAAGCTGGCGCTCAATTGCGCCATCAACCCCCTCACCGTGCTTTACGAATGCCGCAACGGCGGCTTGCAAGCCCACGCGTGTGAAGTGGCAACCTTGTGTGCGGAACTGGCCGAGCTGCTCGAATGCTGCGGCCAACCCGCCGCCGCACAGGACCTGCACAGCGAGGTACAGCGGGTGATCCAGGCCACGGCGGCCAATTACTCGTCCATGTACCAGGACGTGGCCAACGCACGGCGTACCGAGATCAGCTACCTGCTGGGCTATGCCTGCCAGGCGGCGGCCCGCCATCAGTTGGTGTTGCCGCATCTGCAACAGCTGCAAGCGCGCCTCGTCGAGCATTTGCGCGCACGCGGATTGGCCAGCAACTGAGGCACGCGCTACCCTGCCTACCTGTCTATCACCTGGGAAACCCCTGATGCCACTGCGCCAGCGTCTTGAAAATCTACCGGTAGGGCAGAAACTGCTGGCCGCCCTGCTGGTGTTATTGACCACCGTATTGCTGGTGGCCAACCTGACGTTTATCAGCGCTGCCTACTGGATCTCCCAGGAAAGCATGGCCCCCCAGGCCTTGCAGTCCATCGGTCGACTGGTGTCCAACCCCGCGCTCGCCGCCGAGGCCCTTGAATCTCCGACCAAGGCCGAGGCGCTGCTCAATGAGCTGACCAGCTATTCACCGTTGCGCGCCGCCGCCCTGTACGACGGCGAAGGCAACCGCCTGGCGCAGATGCAGCACGGCGACCGCCTGCACCTGCCGGACCACTACCGGCATATCGAAGCGTGGCGCCTCACCGAATTTCGCAGCAACCAGGTCATCACCCTGCCCCGCGGCAACCAGCCTTCGGGGCATTTGTTGCTGGTGGCCAGCAGTGAGCTGCCGGTGGCATTCTATACCGGCACGCTGACCGCGAGCCTGGGCATCCTGATTTTCAGCGTGTTGTTGTGGCTGGTCATCGCCCGGCAGATCAAACGCCTGATCACCCGACCGATTCATGAGCTTGAAGAACTGTCCCGCCAGGTGACCCGCGAGGAAAACTACGCGTTACGCGCCGGGCGTGGCAACCGTGACGAAATCGGCAGCCTGGCCGAAGCCTTCAACACCATGCTGTCGCGCATCGAAGCCCGTGAGCAGCAACTTAAACGTGCGCGCGACGACTCCCAGGCTGCGTATGACCAGGCCCAGGGTTTGGCCGAAGAAACCCGGCATACCAACCGCAAGCTGGAACTGGAAGTCCAGGTGCGCAGCAAGATCGAGAAAAAGCTCACGGGCTTCCAGAACTACCTGAACAGCATTATCGACTCGATGCCCTCGGCGCTGATCGCCCTGGACGAACAACTTTACGTCACCCAGTGGAACCAGGAAGCCACCGCCCTATCCGGCACGCGCCTGGACGAAGCCCTGAACCAGCCGGTGTTCCTGGCCTTCCAGCCGCTCAAGCCGTACCTGCCGCAAATCAAGGCCACCGTGGAGCAACACACGGTGGAACGGATCGAGCGGGTCACCTGGATCAAAGACGACGAGCCCAAGCATTATGCGCTGACGTTCTACCCCTTGATGGGCGGTGCCGGGCGCGGTGTGGTGATCCGAATCGACGACATCACCCAGCGCCTGTCCCTGGAAGAAATGATGGTGCAATCGGAAAAAATGCTCTCCGTGGGCGGCCTGGCGGCAGGTATGGCCCATGAGATCAACAACCCGCTGGGCGCGATCCTGCATAACGTGCAGAACATCCGCCGCCGCCTGTCCCCCGAGTTGCCCAAGAACCTGGAACTGGCCGAACAGGTGGGCATCGAGCTGGAGACGGTCAACCGATACCTGCAAGGCCGCGAAGTCCCGCAATTGCTCGACGGCATTCAGCAGGCCGGTGCACGTGCCGCGAAGATCGTCACCCACATGCTCAGCTTCAGCCGCCGCAGCAATCGCCAGATGGCGCCCTGCGATTTGCCGGCGCTGATCGACCAGGCTGTGGAAATCGCTGGCAACGACTTCGACCTGACCATTGGGTTCGACTTCAAGGGCCAGGCGATCATCCGCCAGTTCGATCCGCAACTGGGCCCAGTACCCGGCACCGCCAACGAGCTGGAGCAAGTGCTGCTCAACCTGTTGAAGAACGCCGCCCAGGCCATTCACCTGCGTGAAGACGACAGCGAACCTGGGCGCATTATCCTGCGCACGCGCCTCAACCCGCCGTGGGCCGAAATCCAGGTGGAAGACAACGGCATCGGCATGAGCGAAAACGTGCGCAAACGTACATTCGAACCGTTCTTTACCACCAAGGAAATCGGCCAGGGCACCGGGCTTGGGCTTTCGGTGTCGTATTTCATCATCACCAACAACCACAAGGGCCAGATGGAAGTGCATTCCACCCTGGGCCAGGGCACCTGCTTTACCTTGCGCCTGCCCCTGGCCGGCAGCCAATTGCCTCCCACTGAACTTACCCAACTGGAGCACTGACCATGGGCTTTCGCCTGTCGAAGATCTACACCCGTACCGGCGACAAAGGCGAAACCGGCCTCGGCGACGGCCGCCGCGTGCCCAAGGACCATCCACGCGTGGAAGCGATTGGCGAGGTGGATACGCTGAACAGCCAGTTGGGCCTGCTGCTGGCCAACCTTGAAGAACAAAGCGGCAAGCACCCAGGGTTGAAGGATGTGATTGAAGTGCTCACCCCTTGCCAGCACCGTCTGTTTGACTTGGGCGGTGAGCTGGCCATGCCGGTGTACAAGGCGTTGAATGCGGCGCAAGTGGATCGACTGGAAGCAGCGATTGATCGCTGGAATGAAGAGGTTGGACCGCTGGAGAACTTCATTCTTCCCGGCGGCTCAGCCTTGATCGCACAGGCCCATGTGTGCCGCAGCCTGGCGCGCAGCGCCGAACGCCGCTGTCAGCACCTCAATGCCGTGGAGCCGTTGGAGGGTGTGGGGTTGGCGTATATCAATCGGTTGTCGGATTTGCTGTTTGTGGCAGCCAGGGTGATTGCCAAACGCCAAGGTGTTGCGGAAGTGTTATGGCAGGCGGCGGCCAAGCCCCACTGACATTTTTCAGGTGACTGGGAGGGCCCAATCGGAGTGCAGGAGCGAGCTTGCTCGCGAAAAACGCGCAGGCGCCGCGCTCATTCTGCAAGCCCGCGTTATCGTTGACGCCTTTCGCGAGCAAGCTCGCTCCTACATCCCGATAAGGCCCATCAGCGCTGCATCACACCTGCGGCCAGAACGCCCGAATACCTGCCACACCTTGCGCACCTGCCTCCCAAGCCTGCTCCCGCTGCGCCGGCCCAACCCCGCCCAACAGAAACACCGGCTTGCTGAACCCGGCGATCAACTGCTGCGCCTGCTCCCAACCCAACGGCTGGGCATCCGGATGAGTCTGGGTCGGTTGCACCGGCGACAGGGTGACAAAATCCACGTCCATCATTTCTGCCAGCGCCAGCTCTTCAGCGTTGTGGCACGAAGCCGCCAGCCAACGGTCTTTGGGCAGCGGTCGACCCTTACTGGCGTATTTGCGCAACTGCGCCGAGGTCATATGCCAGCCGGCAGCGGGGAAATCCCCCAGCCACTCAAACGGCCCCTTGAGCATCAGTTGCGCCTTGCCGGCACACAGGCCCACCGCATCTACTGCCAAGTCGCGGTATTTAGGGTCATAACCGTTGGGCGCACGCAGTTGAACCAGCTTGATGCCACCGGCGATAGCCTTTTGGATACCGCGCAACAACGTCGGGGTTTCCAGCTCGCCCGGGGTGATCAGGTACTCGGCAGGCAAGCGTGCCGCAGCGACAATCGGCGCATTCGCCGCCGGAAATTCATAGTTGGTCAGGTCCCGGGGTGCCACCCACGCCAACGGCTGCCCTTCGGCGCCATGGGGCTCGCCGGTAAAAGCCGAGACTTCCCACACATCCAGCAATACCTGTTTGTCCGGGTAGTCATGCTGCACCTTGATCAGCGGCCGCGCCGTGGTGACCTGGATGCCCAGCTCTTCCTGCAATTCACGGGACAAGGCCGTGGCAACCGACTCATCGGCCTCCACCTTGCCGCCGGGAAACTCCCAGAGGCCGCCTTGATGCTGAGTATCGGCACGGCGCGCCAGCAGGATCCTGCCGTCGACACCGCGGATCACCGCTGCTGCTACATGCACTCGTTTCACGCCACTGCTTCCTCTCGTTATAGCCCTTTGTAGGAGCGAGCTTGCTCGCGAAAAACTCAATGCCACCGCGGTTATCCAGGATGCACGCGTTATCGTTGACGTTCTTCGCGAGCAAGCTCGCTCCTACAGGGGGAGGGTCATTTTCAGGTACGGTATTCCGCGTTGATCTTCACGTACTCGTGGGACAGGTCGGTGGTCCAAATGGTTTCGCTGCACTCGCCGCGACCCAGCTCGATACGGATGGTGATTTCTTCCTGCTGCATCACCGCCGAGCCCTGGGCTTCGGTGTAGGTTTCGGCGCGAGCGCCACGGCTGGCGATGCACACGTCACCCAGGAACACGTCGATCTTGCTCACGTCCAGGTCCGGCACGCCAGCACGGCCAACAGCCGCGAGGATACGGCCCCAGTTCGGGTCCGATGCAAACAGCGCGGTCTTGATCAGCGGCGAGTGCGCCACGGTGTAGCCCACATCCAGGCATTCCTGGTGGTTGCCGCCGCCGTTGACTTCAACCGTGACGAACTTGGTCGCGCCCTCGCCGTCACGCACGATGGCCTGGGCCACGTCCATGCACACTTCGAACACCGCCTGCTTCAACGCCGCAAACAACGGGCCTTCGGTGGAAGTGATTTCCGGCAGGTTGGCCTGGCCGGTGGCGATCAGCATGCAGCAGTCGTTGGTGGACGTGTCACCGTCGATGGTGATGCGGTTGAACGACTTGTTGGCGCCGTCCAGCATCAGGCGTTGCAGCACATCGCGGGAGACTTTGGCGTCGGTGGCGATATAGCCGAGCATGGTGGCCATGTTCGGGCGGATCATGCCTGCGCCTTTGCTGATACCGGTAACGGTAATGGTCACGCCGTCATGCACGAACTGGCGGCTCGCGCCTTTTGGCAAGGTGTCGGTGGTCATGATGCCGGTAGCGGCAGCCGCCCAGTTATCCACAGACAAGTCATCAAGCGCGGCTTGCAGGGCGCCTTCGATTTTTTCCACCGGCAGCGGCTCACCGATCACACCGGTGGAGTACGGCAGCACCTGGCTGGCATCGACGCCGGTCAATTGGGCCAGCTTGGCGCAGGTGCGCGCCGCCGCGACGAGGCCTGGCTCGCCGGTGCCGGCGTTGGCATTGCCGGTGTTGGTCAGCAGGTAACGGATCGAACCGGCCACGCGCTGCTTGGCCAGAATCACCGGCGCGGCGCAGAAGGCGTTGAGGGTGAACACCCCCGCCACGGTCGAGCCTTCAGCACAGCGCATCACCACCACATCCTTGCGCCCCGGGCGCTTGATGCCGGCCGAAGCGATACCGAGTTCAAAACCGGCAACCGGGTGCAACGTGGGCAAAGGACCAAGACCAACAGCCATGAATGCGCTCCTTAAAAATAGGTGATGTCTGTGCCGTCGCTATCGACGGTGGGAATTAATGGCAAAACGCCGCGACGGCAAAGGCCGGTCGCGGCGCGGGGTGTTGCAGCGTCAGGCGAAAATCTTATTCGATCTGGCCGTGGCAGTGTTTGAATTTCTTGCCCGAACCGCAGTAGCACAGTTCGTTGCGACCCAGCTTCTGGTCATTGCGAACCGGGGTCTGGGCCAGGGCCACATCGACCTCTTCACCCAAGGCTTCAGGCTCATCCAGGCCCGGCGCTTCGTCATGCTGGAACTGCATGCGCGCCGCCAGGGCCTCGGCTTCCTGGCGCAGGCGTGCTTCTTCCTCGATCGGGTCTTCGCGACGCACCTGAACGTGGGACAGCACGCGGATCGAGTCGCGCTTGATCGAATCCAGCAATTCGGAGAACAGCGTGAACGACTCGCGCTTGTACTCCTGCTTCGGGTTCTTCTGGGCGTAGCCACGCAGGTGGATACCGTGGCGCAGGTGGTCCATGGTGGACAGGTGGTCTTTCCACAGGTCATCCAGCACGCGCAATACGATCTGTTTTTCGAAGGTGCGCAGTGCTTCGGCACTCGCCTGCTCTTCTTTCTCGTTGTATGCGGCCAGCAGCTCGGCCATCAGTTTTTCGCGCAGGGTTTCTTCGTACAGGTGGTCGTCTTCGTCCAGCCATTGCTGAACCGGCAAGTCCACACCGAAGTCGCTCTTCAATGCCGCTTCCAGGCCGGCAACATCCCACTGCTCAGGCAGCGATTGTGGCGGGATATGCGCGCTGACAGTGGCGTTGAGCACGTCCTGACGGAAATCAGCGATGGTCTCGCCAATGTTGTCGGCGGCCAGCAACGTGTTACGCATGTGATAAATCACTTTACGCTGTTCGTTGTTGACGTCGTCGAACTCGAGCAGTTGCTTACGAATGTCGAAGTTACGGCCTTCTACTTTGCGCTGGGCCTTCTCGATGGCGTTGGTCACCATGCGGTGCTCGATCGCTTCACCGGACTGCATGCCCAGGGCTTTCATGAAGTTCTTCACCCGGTCCGACGCGAAGATACGCATCAGGCTGTCTTCCAGCGACAGGTAGAAACGGCTGGAACCGGCATCACCCTGGCGACCGGCACGGCCACGCAGCTGGTTGTCGATACGACGCGACTCGTGACGCTCGGACGCGATCACCTGCAAGCCACCGGATTCCAGCACGGCCTGGTGGCGCTTCTGCCAGTCGGCCTTGATCTGGGCGATCTGCTCGGGCGTCGGGTTGTCGAGCGAGGCCACTTCCACTTCCCAGTTGCCGCCCAACAGGATGTCGGTACCACGACCGGCCATGTTGGTGGCGATGGTCAGTGCGCCTGGGCGACCGGCCTGGGCAATGATCTCGGCTTCTTTTTCGTGGAACTTGGCGTTCAGTACCTTGTGCTCGATGCCTTCCTTGTTGAGCAGGTTGGACACGTGCTCGGAAGTCTCGATAGTGGCGGTACCCACCAGGATCGGACGGCCCTTGGCCATGCCGTCCTTGATGTCATTGATGATCGCCGCGTATTTCTCTTCGGCGGTCAGGAACACCAGGTCGTTGTAGTCTTTACGCGCCAACGGCTTGTTCGGCGGAATGACCATCACGGCCAGGTTGTAGATCTGGTGGAATTCGAACGCTTCGGTGTCGGCCGTACCGGTCATGCCGGACAGCTTGTTGTACAGACGGAAGTAGTTCTGGAAGGTGGTGGACGCCAACGTCTGGCTTTCGGCCTGGATGTTGAGGTGTTCCTTGGCTTCGATGGCCTGGTGCAGGCCTTCGGACAGACGGCGACCGGGCATGGTACGACCGGTGTGCTCGTCAACCAGTACCACCTGGCCGTCCTGCACGATGTATTCGACGTTGCGGTGGAACAGCTTGTGGGCGCGCAGGCCGGCATACACGTGGGTCAACAGGCCCAGGTTGTGCGCCGAGTACAGGCTTTCACCTTCGGCCAACTCGCCGATCTGGGTCAGCATCTCTTCGACAAACTGGTGACCGGCTTCGTTGAGTTCGACCTGGCGGGTCTTCTCGTCGATGGTGAAGTGACCTTCTTTGGTCACCACGCCTTCCACTTCCTCAATGTGCTGCTCAAGACGCGGGATCAACTTGTTGATCTCGGTGTACAGGCGCGAGCTGTCTTCGGCCTGGCCGGAGATGATCAGCGGGGTACGGGCTTCGTCGATGAGGATGGAGTCGACTTCGTCGATCACGGCAAAGTTGAGTTCACGCTGGAATTTTTCATCCATGCTGAACGCCATGTTGTCGCGCAGGTAGTCGAAACCGAATTCGTTGTTGGTGCCGTAGGTGATGTCGCAGGCGTACGCGGCGCGCTTCTCTTCCGGCGGCTGGAACGGCGTTACCACGCCGACGGTCAGGCCGAGGAATTCATACAGCGGGCGCATCCAGTTGGCATCCCGGCGAGCCAGGTAGTCGTTCACCGTCACAACGTGCACGCCCTTGCCGGACAGTGCGTTGAGGTAGACGCCCAGGGTTGCCACCAGGGTCTTGCCTTCACCGGTGCGCATTTCGGCAATCATGCCTTCATGCAAGGTCATGCCGCCGATCAACTGGACGTCGAAGTGGCGCATGCCCATGACGCGCTTACCGGCTTCACGGGCGACCGCGAAGGCTTCGGGCAGCAGCTTGTCGAGGGTTTCACCTTTGGCTATGCGGGCCTTGAACTCTTGGGTCTTGGCGCGCAATTGCTCGTCCGACAGAGCAACCATCTGCTCTTCGAAGGCATTGACCAGCTGCACCGTCTTGAGCATGCGTTTGACTTCGCGCTCATTCTTGCTTCCAAAAAGTTTCTTTAACAAAGGCGCAAACATATCGGCAGGTTCTTCCACACATAGGGATGGAGGGCGCACCGTGAGTGGCCCGAGCAGCCCTCACGGCCGCATTGCGAACGCGCATTCTACCCGGAATCGTGGGTGAGGAAAGTGGCGTTGTTCCCCGAGGCAGGCACGGCGCTGTGAGAGGGCTTGTTTAAAATAAGGGCTTTTGCGCGAACTTCAACCCATGGCGTGCAGAAGTTACTTATTGATTTCATGGGCAAAGCCCAGCCGACGCAGAGCCTCGGGGTGTCCAGGCGCTTTCTGCTAAGATAGCCGCTCTGTTACCTAAGGTGTCTAAACATGGCATTTCGCCCTCTCACAGCCCGCGCTCCCGGCGTGTTGCTTCGCGAAGCCAAGCCGTTGAAAGCCATCTTTGGCCATGCCAAGCGCCTGGGCCATTTGCAACGCCTGCTTGAAAGCCAGCTGCAACCGGCCGCACGTGAGCACTGTCATGTGGCGTCCTGGCGCGAAGGCAATCTGCTATTAATTGTCACCGATGGTCATTGGGCTACCCGCTTGCGTTATCAGCAAAAACGCTTGCAGCGCCAGTTGATGGTGTTTGAAGAGTTCGCCGGTTTGACGCGCATTCAGTTCAAGGTGCAGCCACCCACCGTGCCGCAAGGCGCAGTGGGGCATACCCTGGACCTGTCGGAAACGGCCGCTGAAACCCTTCAGGCCACCGCCGAAGGGATCAACGACCCGGGCTTGCGCGCCGCCCTGGAACGGCTGGCCGCCCATGCCCGGCCCAAAGCCTGAAGCGCTATTTGCGTTTGCTGCCGCCCAATAATGAACCCAGCAGACCCCGCACCAACTGGCGCCCCATCTGATTGGCGGCCTGCTGCATGGCTGATTTCAACGCCTTGCCCGCCGTGGTCCCCAGGAAGGCACCGGCCTTGTCGGTGAAGCTCGGCTCTTCGGCGGCCGGCGCGGCCTGCTCGGCAGGCCCAAGTTCCTTGCGGGCCATCAGCACTTCATAGGCAGACTCACGATCCACCGGCTTGTCATAGCGCCCCAACAGCGGCGAACTGGCGATCAACGCTTTGCGTTCGGCTTCGGTGAGCGGCCCGATCCGCGATTGCGGGGGAGCAACCAGTACGCGCTGGACGACTTCCGGCGTGCCCTTTTCCTGCAAGGTTCCCACTAATGCCTCACCAGTGCCCAACTCTGTGAGCACTGACAAGGTATCGAATGTCGGGTTGGGCCGGAAACCGTCCGCCACCGCCCGCAGGGACTTCTGTTCTTTGGCGGTGAACGCACGCAAACCGTGCTGGATACGCAGGCCCAGTTGCGCCAGTACCGTATCCGGCAAGTCGCCCGGCGATTGGGTGACGAAATACACGCCGACGCCTTTGGAACGGATCAGGCGCACCACCTGCTCCAGGCGCTCCTGCAAGGCTTTTGGTGTATCAGCGAACAACAAGTGCGCCTCGTCGAAAAACAACGCCAACAACGGTTTGTCGGCATCGCCGCGTTCCGGCAATTGTTCGAACAACTCTGCCAGCAGCCACAACAGGAAGGTCGCGTAAACCTTCGGCGCTTCATGCACCAAGCGGCTGGCGTCCAGCAGGTGGATGCGCCCACGCCCATCGCTGGCGGGCTGCAAAATATCTTCCAGTTGCAGGGCCGGCTCGCCAAACAAGGCTTCGGCGCCCTGCTGCTCCAGCACTGCCAGGCGCCGCAACAAGGCCTGGCTGGAACCGGTGGTCATCAAGGCGGCGTCTTCGCCCAGCAGTTCCGGGTGATAGCGCAGGTGATTGAGCAGTGCCTTGAGGTCCTTGAGGTCCAGCAGCAACAGGCCTTCGCGGTCGGCCACTTTGAACGCCGCATAGAGCGCCGATTGCTGGCTGTCGGTGAGTTCCAACAGGCTGCCAAGCAACAGCGGGCCCATTTCACTGATGGTGGTGCGCAGTGGGTGACCGGATTGGCCGTGTATATCCCACAAGGTAACCGGGTACGCCTGGGCGGTGTAATTAAGGAAGGGCATACCGGCAATACGCTCGGCCACTTTGCCCTGGGGGTTGGCGGCGGCGCCCAGGCCGCAGAGGTCGCCCTTGATGTCGGCAGCGAACACCGCCACGCCCGCATCACTGAAGGCTTCCGCCAGGCGCTGCAAGGTGACGGTCTTGCCCGTGCCCGTGGCGCCAGCGATCAACCCATGACGGTTGGCCAGGCGCATGGACTGGGCGATGGGCTGGCCGTCAAGGCCGGCACCGATAAGCAGTTGTGTGGAGTCAGGCATTTCGTCACCTATGGTTAATCTTTAGTGCCGCGAGGTCGATATAGACGGATGTAAGCCCGACAAAGACTAAAAAACGGTCAGATAATTCCGATACGGACCAACGGAGCTATCACCAGAAATACCACACCTTTTTTGACGCTGCCATTTTGCGCCTCCCGCATAGGATGCGCCTCGGATATTAAGACCTTAGCGGACCCTTCAAGCCATGAACAAAAATCTGCGCTTCAGCCACAAGATCCTGCTTGCAGCCTCCCTTATCGTCATCGCCGCCTTCGCGTTGTTTACCCTCTACAACGACTACCTGCAGCGCAACGCGATTCGCGACGACCTCAATAACTACCTGCATGAGATGGGCGACGTCACCGCCAGCAACATCCAAACCTGGCTCACCGGGCGTATCGCTCTGGTGGAAAACGCCGCACAGAACATCGCCATCAACCCTGAAAAAACCGTGGTCGCCAGCCTGCTGGAGCAGAAAGCGCTGACCTCGTCATTCATGGCCACCTACGTCGGTGACAGCCAGGGCGCGTTCACCATCCGCCCTGACACCAAGATGCCCGACGGCTTCGACCCGCGTGTTCGCCCCTGGTACAAAGGCGCCCAGGCCAGTAACGGCTCGACCCTGACCGAGCCCTATATTGACGCGGCGACCGGGCAACTGATCATTTCTGTCGCCACGCCCAGCGCCAAGGGTGGCCAGAGCATCGGCGTAGTCGGCGGCGACCTGAGCCTGCAGACCCTGGTAGATAACATCGGCGCGCTGGATTTTGGCGGCATGGGCTATGCGTTCCTGGTCAGCGCTGACGGCAAAGTGCTGGTGCACCCGGATAAAGCCCTGGTGATGAAGACCCTGGCGGACGTTTATCCAAAAGACACGCCAAAGATCAGCGGTGACTTCAGCGAAGTGCAAGCCAACGGCAAGACTAATATCGTGACGTTCACACCGATCAAGGGCCTGCCCTCGGTGAACTGGTACCTGGGCGTTTCGGTGGATAAAGACAAGTCTTTCGCCATGCTCAGTGAGTTCCGCACCTCGGCGGTGATCGCCACGATCATCGCGGTAGTGATCATCATCGCCCTGCTCGGCATGCTCATCCGCGTCTTGCTGCAACCTCTGCACCTGATGACCCGCGCCATGCAGGACATTGCCGACGGTGAAGGCGACCTGACCCGCCGCCTGACCATCCAGAACAACGATGAATTCGGCACCCTGGGCAATGCATTCAACCGCTTCGTGGAGCGCATTCACACCTCGATTCGCGAAGTGTCTTCCGCCACCGAGCACGTCAATGAAGTGGCCCTGCGGGTGGTCAGCGCCTCGAATTCGTCGATGGTCAACTCCGACGAACAGGCCAACCGCACCAACAGCGTTGCTGCAGCCATCAACCAACTGGGGGCGGCAGCCCAGGAGATCGCACGCAACGCTGCACAGGCCTCTAACCAGGCCAGCGATGCACGGCACCTGGCCGAGGACGGCCAGCAGGTGGTTGAACGCAATATCAAGGCGATGACGCAGTTATCCAGCATGATCAGCACCTCAAGTACCAATATCGAAGCACTTAACAGCAAAACGGTGAATATCGGCCAGATCCTTGAGGTGATCACCAGCATTTCCCAGCAAACCAACCTGCTGGCGCTCAACGCGGCGATCGAAGCGGCGCGCGCCGGGGAAGCCGGGCGTGGCTTTGCGGTGGTGGCCGATGAAGTGCGCAACCTGGCCCATCGCACTCAGGAGTCGGCGCAACAGGTGCAGACGATGATCGAGGAGCTACAGGTGGGCGCCCGGGACTCGGTGACTACCATGAGCGAAAGCCAACGCCACAGCCTGGACAGCGTGGAAATCGCCAACCTGGCCGGCGAGCGCCTGAACAGCGTGACCCAGCGCATTGGCGAGATCGACGGCATGAACCAGTCGGTCGCCACTGCCACTGAAGAACAGACCTCGGTGGTGGAGTCGATCAATATGGACATCACCGAGATCAACACCCTCAACCAGGAAGGGGTGGAAAACCTGCAATCGACCCTGCGCGCCTGCTCGGACCTGGAACAACAGGCCTCGCGTTTGAAGCAGTTGGTGGGCAGCTTCCGGATCTGAAATTCCCCTGTAGGAGCGAGCTTGCTCGCGAAAAACGTCAACGATAACGCGGGCGACCTGAAGAAACGCGGCGTCTGTGAGTTTTTCGCGAGCAAGCTCGCTCCTACAGCGTGGGTTTGTCCGCTCCCACCACCGTTATGCTGCGAATCTAAACCGAACATCTATCCTTACCTCAGGTCCATCTAGGGAGAGCAATGGATCGGAGGGATGTTCATCGTGCATATCGCTGACATAACCATGTTCTACGCCCCGGCCAGCGGCGGCGTACGCACTTACCTTGACGCCAAGCACCGGCGTCTGGCGCTCAAACCGGGTATTCGCCACAGCCTGTTGATCCCCGGCGCACATTTGAGCGAGCAGGACGGCATCTTCAAAGTACCGGCGCCCGCCCTGCCCTTCGGCAAAGGCTATCGCTTCCCCCTTCGCTTGGCGCCATGGCGAAATGTCCTGCACGATTTACAGCCCGATCTGATCGAAGTGGGCGACCCTTACCTGACGGCCTGGGCCGCCCTGGATGCCCGGCGCCAGTTAGATGTGCCGGTCATCGGCTTTTACCACTCCGACCTGCCACTGCTGGTGAGCAACCGCATGGGGCCTTGGTTTACCCCCAACGTTGAAGCCTATGTGCGCAAACTCTATGGGAATTTTGACCGAGTGCTCGCCCCCAGCCAGGTCATGGCCGACAAGCTCACCGGGCTCGGTGTCAGAAATGTCTTCGTGCAACCCCTGGGCGTGGACTTGCAAACTTTCACCCCTGAGGTACGTGACCCCGGCCTGCGCGCCGAACTGGGGATTGGCGAAGACACTCGGCTACTGATCTTCGCCGGGCGCGGCTCCAAAGAGAAAAACCTGCCGGTGCTGCTCAACTGCATGAAGCGCCTGGGGGAAGGCTACCACTTGCTGCTGGTGGGCTCTGGCATGCCGGCCAGCGTGCCAGACAATGTCACCGTCGTTGATGGATTCCGGCCCGCCCTGCATGTTGCGCGGCTGATGGCCAGCGCCGATGCCTTGCTGCACGGCGGCGACCAGGAGACCTTCGGCCTGGTGATCTTGGAAGCCATGGCCTGCGGCATTCCGGTGGTCGCGGTGGCGGCCGGGGCCTTTACCGAGATTGTCGACGAGCGTTGTGGCCTGCTGTGCACGCCGAACAACCCCAAGGCCATGGCCGATGCGGTGCGTGAGCTGTTCAGTACCGACAGCCGACGCCTGGGTGCTCAGGCTCGGCGCCATGTCGAGCAGCATTATGCGTGGGACACGGTAGTCGACAGCCTGTTGGGGCATTACTACGCCGTGCTGGGCAGCCATGAACCGATGCTCGCCCATGGCTGAGCGCGCGCTGATGCTGGTACTGCACGACGTGGCACCGCACACCTGGGCCGACTACCGGCCCTTCGTCGAGGCCGTCGATGCGCTGGGCAACGTGCCCATCACTTGGCTGGTGGTGCCGGACTTCCATCACCATGACGACCTGGCCGCCCACCGCGAATTTCGGCGCCTGCTCGATAGCCGTGTCGCCAAGGGCGATGAACTCACCTTGCATGGTTATTACCATTGCGACGACCAACCTCGGCCGCGTACGCCAAAAGAATGGTTTATGCGACGCATCTATACCCACGAAGGCGAGTTTTACCAGCTGTCCGAAGCCGAGGCGTTGCGGCGGCTGACTGCCGGGATTGAGATATTTGAACGCAATGGCTGGCCGCTGCATGGCTTTGTTGCGCCCGCCTGGTTGATGAGCAACGGCACCCGGCAGGCATTGCGCCAGTTGCCCCTGAGCTACACCAGCGACCCACAACATCTTTATCGCCTGCCGGACTTCACGCCCATCAATGCCCCCGGCCTGGTGTGGAGTGCCCGCAGTGCCTGGCGCCGCGGGCTGTCCAAAATCCTCAGCGACCGCCGTGAACAGCGTTGGCAGACAGCCCCGCTGATCCGACTGGGACTGCACCCCGTGGACATGCGCCACAGGTTTTCCCGCGATTATTGGCTGCACACCCTGCAACGCCTGCTCAACGGGGGGCGCGTCCCCCAAACCAAGGCCGCCTGGCTGGCGACGCAGCCATGGGCCGACTGATCTGGTTAATGTTGGCGCTCTTGGTGGCGCTGGTGATCCCACTGTGGCTGGGCGGCGGCGAGAGCATTACACGCCTGCGCCAGTTTCCGCTGCCCCAGTTGCTGGGGATGTTCGCCATGATCATCGGCTGCTGGCTGATCAACAGCCTGCGCATCCGCCTGTTGCTTGGCGAGCATCGCGCTCGACTAGGGCCGCTTAAAAGCCTAGGCGTGGTGATATCCACCGAGTTCGCCATGTGCGCCACACCCGGCGGCAGCGGCGGGCCGTTGACCCTGATGGCCCTGCTGGCACGTAATGGCATCCGCCCCGCCCATGGCAGTGCGGTGTTCGCCATGGACCAACTGAGCGACCTGGTGTTTTTTCTCTGCGCACTGGTGGGGATCCTGCTGTATGCGCTGTTTCATAGCCTCAGCCCGCGTATGGAGTGGTTGCTGGGGCTCAGCGCCGTGTCGATGGTCGGAGGGGTGATCAGTGGCTGGGCCGTGGTGCATTTTCACCGGCGGCTGATTCGCCTGGCGGGTTTGGCACTCAAGGCCATGAAGGTCGGTGCTATCACCCGCCGACGCTGGGCACGTCGGTTGCTGCGTTTTCTTGCGGCGTTCAGCGCCACCCTGAAACTTCCCCGGAGTACCTTGCTTGGGGTCTTTGCGCTTACCAGCCTGCATTGGCTGCTGCGTTACAGCGTGCTGTATCTGGCGCTGCGCGGGTTGGGCGGTGAGGTGCAGTGGGCCTGGAGTTTTCTGATCCAGATGCTGTCGCTGACTGCCGGGCAGTTCAGCCTCGCGCCAGGCGGGGCCGGCGCAGCGGAGTTGACGTCAGCGGCACTGCTGGCGCCCATGGTGGGCACATCCACAGCGGCGGCGGCGATTCTGATCTGGCGCGCGGTGACCTACTACTTCTATTTGCTGGCCGGTGCGCCAGTGTTTCTATTGATGGTCGGCAAACCGCTGCTCAAGCGTCTTTTTCAGGGGCGGCAGGCGGCTCATCCTGCGCCTGTGTCTGTTCCCATAAACGCGCCGCGCCTGGAAAATCAGTACCATCCTCGGCATCCAGCGCGTCCGGGTCGTAACGACTCAAACAGCCCTCGCCCAAGGTAGCAGGCGCCCGTGAGGTGGCTTTATCGAGCGGGTCGCTCATGGGAATCTCCTGAAACAGAAATAAAAAAGGGCCTGCAGAGTTTTACCTCCAGGCCCCGCTGTCTTTCAATCAAAACCGCTGGGTCAGAAGACCACGGTCTTGTTGCCGTGCACCAACACGCGATCTTCCAGGTGGTAGCGCAAGCCACGGGCCAACACCATCTTCTCGACATCACGGCCGAAGCGCACCATGTCTTCAATACTGTCGCTGTGGCTGACGCGCACCACGTCCTGCTCGATGATCGGGCCGGCGTCCAGCTCTTCGGTCACGTAGTGGCAGGTTGCACCAATCAACTTTACGCCACGCAGGGAAGCCTGGTGATACGGCTTGGCACCAACGAACGACGGCAAGAAGCTGTGGTGGATGTTGATCACCTTGCCAGCGTATTCACGGCACAGTTCCGGTGGCAGGATCTGCATGTAGCGCGCGAGCACGACCACGTCCGCGTCGTGCTGCTTGACCAGGCGCGACACCTCGGCGAACGCCGGCTCCTTGTCCTGTGGGTTGACCGGCACATGGTAATAAGGGATGCCATGCCATTCGACCATGCTGCGCAGGTCGTCGTGGTTGGAGATCACGCAAGCAATCTCGCAATCGAGTTCGTCGCTGTGCCAGCGGTGCAGCAGGTCTGCCAGGCAGTGGGATTCGCGGCTGGCCATCAGCACCACGCGTTTCTTCTGCTCTGTATCAGTGATGTGCCAGGTCATCGAAAACTCTTCGGCAATCGGCGCAAACGCCTCGCGGAAGGCTTCCAGGCCAAAGGGCAGCGTATCGGCACGGATTTCGTGACGCATGAAAAACCAACCACTGAGATCGTCCGAGTGATGGCTCGCCTCGGTGATCCAGCCATTATGGGAAGCCAGAAAGTTACTGACCTTGGCAACGATGCCAACCCGGTCCGGGCAAGCAATCACCAGCCGAAAAGTGCGCATTAGGGGGAAACTCCAGAACTTCACAAAGGCCGCTATTCTAGCGATTACGCAGAAAAACTGCAGTATTCCCTTGCACCTAATCTTGAGCCCTCGCCGTGGTAACACCCCTTAATCGTGTAAGGTTTTACCACCGCTATATGACGATACAAGGGCATGCTCAGGCCAGTCGCAAAAAATTAACGCGATTATCTTTGCGCATAACGCTTACTAATTAACTCATCGGCCAGGTTTTCTCACACACATTCAATGTCATTCACCTGAATAACGTCTTAAATGTTTACTTGATGAAATTGCCTGACTATTATTAGGCCACTCACCCTGTCAATCAGCGTTCTACATAAGGTAGTCCACATGTCACTGATCAACGAATACCGCGCCACCGAAGAAGCTATCAAAGAGCTGCAAGCCCGTTTGAAGAACCTGTCCGAAGACGACAAGCTGAAAACCGAGCTGGAATTCGAAGGCAAATTGCGCACCCTGATGGGTGAATACTCCAAATCCCTGCGTGACATCATCGCGCTGCTGGATCCAGAGTCGAAAGTTAAAGCACCACGTGGCGCTGTGAAAACTACCGGCACCAAGCGTGCTCGCAAGGTCAAGCAGTACAAAAACCCGCACAACGGCGAAGTGATTGAAACCAAAGGTGGCAACCACAAAACTCTGAAAGAGTGGAAAGCCAAGTGGGGCGGTGACGTAGTTGAAGGTTGGGCAACCCTGCTGGGCTAAGCCCGGTCGGACGTTCATCCGATACGTCACACATGAAAAACGCCAGCTTGCTGGCGTTTTTTATTGTCTGAATATTCTGTAGTTATGTGCCTACAGATTCAGGCGCGCCGCCAAGGAATCTACATAGTCCTGCCATTGCGCCAGTACCTGACACTGAAACGATGTAGCACTAACCGCCAACTCCTCACGCGCCTGCTTAAATCCCAACAGGGTATTCGGCGCCCCCCACTGCGCATCCGACAAACGTTGCTGACAGAAAAGTTTCCAGCGTTGTTGCTCCTCATTGTTCAAGGTTTCAGGAAAGTTACGCGCCCTGTAGCGAAATAATAATTCCGGCAAACGATGATCATCGAACGGCCACTGCTGACGGGCCAACTGCGCTGGCTCCGCCATGCGAACTTGCTCACATAAACGACGGTCACGGTCACCAATAAAACCATCGTAGAGCTGCTGCTCCGGGTCGGCGTTCGGCGCAAAGTCTTCCTCGGCATAAATGGCCGCTAACTTGTCCCGCCAAACTTCCTGTGCGTCAGTTAGCCGCAGCGCCCGCGCAAGGCAAGCCTCCTTATCCAATTGCAGGCGCTCCAGGTCTTGCGGGCGCAGCACCTTTAACGGCGCGACCACCGGGCAGCGGTTGATATGCAGCAACTTGAGCGGCACCGGCAGCTCACCTTCGGCCAATTCATCGCGGCGCGTGTAAAGGCGCTGGCGCAGGGTCGCCGCATCCAGGTCCAACAGCCCTTGTGGATCAAGCCCCAGGTCACAGACGATCAAGGCGTTACGATTGCGCGGGTGCCAGGCCAAGGGCAAGACCACGCCCAGGTAATGGCGCTCGGCAGAAAAACGCCCAGAGATATGCACCATCGGTTGCAGCAACCGCACCTGATCCATGACCCGCTGTTTGCTGCGCAGTTGAAACAGCCATTCATACAGCTTCGGTTGTTTGTCTCGGACCAACCGCGCCAGGGCGATGGTTGCACGCACATCCGACAACGCATCATGGGCCTGGCCATGGTCGATGCCGTTGGCCTCGGTCAAGCGTTCGAGCTTGAGGGTCACACGCCCGTCCTGCTCAGGCCAGTTGATGCCCTCCGGCCGCAGGGCGTAGGCGGTGCGCATGACATCGATCAAGTCCCAACGACTGTTGCCGCCCTGCCACTCGCGCGCATACGGGTCGAAAAAATTGCGGTACAGACTGTAGCGCGTCATTTCATCGTCAAATCGCAGGGTGTTGTAGCCGGCGCCGCAGGTACCTGGCGCGGCCAGCTCGGCGTGCACCCGAGTCATGAAATCGGCTTCGGCAAGGCCCTTCTCGGCGAGGATACCCGGCGTGATACCCGTGATCGCACAGGCTGCCGGATGAGGCAGGATATCGTCGCTGGGCTGGCAATAAAGATTGATCGGCGCACCGACCTCATTGAGCTCAAGGTCGGTGCGGATACCGGCTACCTGGAGCGGACGATCGTTGCGCGGGTTGATGCCGGTGGTTTCATAGTCGTACCAGAAAATCGAGGTCACGGGCTATTCCTGTGCTGAAGACCGACAAAGTCTAGGCGCTGCAAGGCGTTTGGGGCCAGCGATACCTTACTGTATAAATATCCAGAAAAACCTCGGGTGGTTGCTTCCATCCTCGACACTGCTAGCATCCGTGTTTCTAAGTCGCCTCGCACTGCCAAGGATCGCAATGCCATCAACGCCTTTGGATACCCACTATCAGATAGAAACACCGGAGGGCATCGACCTGCCCCTGCGCCCTGCTGGCCTGCCCTCCCGGGCATTGGCGTTTGCATTCGACCTGGGCGTGCGCGGGATCATCATGGGTATCCTGCTGGTGCCGCTGGCGTTGCTCGGCAATGTGGGGGTCGGGCTGGGTTCGCTGCTGTTGTTCCTGGTGAGCTGGTGGTACATGGTGCTGTTCGAAGTGCTCAACCAGGGCTGCTCGCCGGGCAAGCAGGTCATGGGTCTGCGCGTGGTGCAGGATGACGGCACGCCCATCGGCTGGTCGGCATCGCTGATCCGCAACCTGCTGCGTTTTGTCGACATGCTGCCCTTCGGTTATTTCCTCGGCGCGATCAGCTGCCTGCAGCATCCGCACTTCAAGCGGCTCGGCGATCTTGCCGCCGGTACGCTGGTGGTGTACCGCAAACTGCCGCTGGCACGCCCAAGCATCCCTCAAGCACCCGCCCTGCGCCTGCCCTTCGCACTGGCGTTGAGCGAACAGCGGGCCATCCTCGGTTTCGCCGAACGCCAGGCCGAGCTCTCGGCCGAACGGGTGCATGAACTGGCCGCCATTCTGGCAGAGCCCCTGCAGGTGTCTGCACCGCGTGCCGTGGAGCAACTCAACGGTGTAGCCCGTGGTTTGTTGGGGCCGACATGAAGCAGAGCCTTTTTGAAAGCCGCCACCAGCGCCAATGGCAAACCTTCGCCGAGCAGTTGACGCAACTGGAGCAAGGTAAAGCCAAGGCCGCCGACGTTGCCGACTTCCCGCATCAATATCGACGCCTGTGCCAACACCTGGCCCTGGCTCAGCAACGCGGCTACAGCAGTTACCTGGTCGACCCGTTGCAACAACTGGCACTGCGCGGCCATCAACAACTGTATCGCCATCGCAGCCAACTGACGGCAAACATACTTTCGTTTCTTCTGGCCGACTTCCCGCGCCTGGTACGCGAACAGTGGCGCTTCGTGCTGATCGCCAGCCTGCTGTTCTTTGGCAGCCTGGTGGGGATAGCCCTGCTGGTGTACCTGTTCCCCGATCTGGTCTACAGCATCATCAGCCCCCAGCAAGTGACCGAGATGCAGGGCATGTACAACCCCGACGCCAGCCGCTTGGGCCGTGCTGCCGAACGTGCCTCCAGCGAAGACTGGATGATGTTTGGCTATTACGTGATGCACAACATCGGCATCGCCTTCCAGACCTTTGCCGCCGGCCTGTTGTTCGGCCTGGGCAGTATGTTCTTCCTGATTTTCAACGGTCTGGTCATAGGTGCGGTCTCCGGGCACCTTACCGACATCGGCTACGGCCAAATCTTCTGGTCGTTTGTCATTGGTCACGGCGCATTCGAGTTGAGCGCCATCACACTGGCCGGTGCCGCGGGCTTGCAACTGGGCTGGTCACTGGTCGCCCCCGGGCGCTTGGCGCGCAGCGAGGCCCTGCGCCTGGCCGCGCGCAAAAGCGTACGGATGCTTTGCGGTGTCATGGTCTTCCTGTTGATCGCAGCCTTTATCGAAGCCTACTGGTCCTCAACCACACGCATTGAGCCCTGGATCAAATACGCAGTAGGCGTCGCGCTCTGGCTGCTGGTGGCCGCTTACCTGACCCTGGCCGGGCGGAGTCGCCATGCGCCTGACTGACGCCAGCGTAGTGATTCGCCCGCGCACTTCCTGGGAAGCAATGGACCTGGGGGTGCTGATGGCCAGGGAACACCGCGCCCTGCTGATGGGCAGTTGGGCGCTGGTGAGCCTGCCGGTATTCAGCCTGTTGACGGTGCTGCTCTGGAATTACCCGTCTTTGGCCATGTTCCTGTTCTGGTGGCTCAAGCCGGCCTTCGACCGCTTGCCGTTGTACATTCTGTCCAAGGCCCTGTTTGGTGAGCCCCCCAGCCTCAAACAGGCCGTTCGCCATTGGCCGCAATTGCTCAAGGGGCAACTGTTCGCCAGCCTGACCTGGCGGCGGCTGAGCATGAGCCGCAGCTTCACCCTGCCCGTCAGCCAACTGGAAGGCCTGGATGGTGACGCCCGTCAACGGCGCCTTGGGGTGTTGCTGCAACGCAACGCTGGCGCCGCACGCTGGCTGACGACCATCGGCGTGCACTTGGAAATCGGCCTGTGGTTTGGCGCCATGGCCCTGTTCTATCTCTTCATCCCGCAACAGATCGAACTGGACTGGGACTGGCAACGGCTGATATTGGCGTCAGGCTCGGGCGTGCTTTGGCTGGAGCACCTGAGCAATGCCTTCTACGCCCTGATCCTGGTGTTCTGGGAACCCATCTATGTCGCCTGTGGCTTCAGCCTGTACCTCAACCGCCGCACGGTGTTGGAGGCCTGGGACCTGGAACTGGTATTCCGTCGCCTGCGCCAGCGCCTGAGCAACGTCACAGCGCTGTTGTTGCTGGTCGTCGGCTTGGCGCTGCTACACGTCAGCCCACCCGCCATGGCAGATGAAGCCACAGCCCATAAACCCCTCAGCACCCAGGCCGCCAGCCAATCCATCCAGGCATTGCTGAAAAAGCCCCCCTTCAAGAACCCGGAAACCGTCACACGCTATCGGTTTGGCGAAGAAAAAACGTCGGTTAAAAACACGGCCAAGGGCGACGGCAGGTTACCTGGCTGGCTCCAGGCACTGCTCGACAACTTCAACAGCGACACTTTCAAATACGTCGCCAAAACCTTGGAAGTACTCCTCTGGAGCCTTGTGATTGGCGGCCTGGCCCTGGTGTGCTGGCGTTACCGTGAATGGTTGCGCACGTTCGTCAGCCGCCTTGGGCCCACTCGCACGGCCGCTCCCTCGCCCGTTCCCGCCCAGCTGTTCGGGCTGGAGCTGGGCACCGAGACATTGCCCCAAGACATCGCCAGTACCGCCGAACAGCTATGGCCCACCCAGCCCCGGGAAGCTCTTGGCCTGCTGTATCGCGGGTTGCTCAGCCGGCTATTGCATGAGTTCGACCTGCCACTGACAAACGCCGATACCGAGGGGCAGGTGCTGGAACGTGTTCATCATTTGCAACAACCGCAGTTACTTGCGTTCAGCGACGAACTGACACGCCACTGGCAAAACCTGGCCTATGGTCACCGTCTGCCGCCTTCTTCAGCCCAACAAAAACTGTGCAGCGATTGGCGTGCTCTTTTCAGTGACGGAGCGGGCCAATGAATCGGACGTTATGGTGGGTAGCGCTGCTACTGGCATGCCTGTTGGGTGCGGGCGGCCTATATGCCTGGCACAAGGCAATTCCCTACGAGGAAGTGGTAGATCGCGGCCCGTCGCCAGAGGCACGCGCCAACCCTTACCTGGCCGCCGAGCACTTTCTGCGCCAGCAAGGCGTGGTGGTGGCGCATGCCAATGGCCTTGAACGACTCGCCGAGCTGCCCGCCAAAGGCCATAGCCTGTTGCTGCTGGGGGAGCGCAGCAACATGACCCCACGCCAGGTCGAACAACTGCTGGGCTGGGCAAAAGCCGGCGGCCACCTGCTCGTGGTCGCCGAGGCATTATGGGATGAAGAAACCGGCACCAGCGGTGACCTGTTGCTTGATAGTCTCACTGTCCGCCAAACCTTGAGCGACACCTTCGACGAACCCGCGCCACCGCGTAAAAAAACCAAGCCGGACCTGACCAAGCTGTATGTCGACAACGAAACGGCACCGGCCTATTTCAGTTTTGACACCGACTTCAACCTCACCGACCCCAAGCACCTGGCGCAGTTTTCCGCCAACAGCGCCAAGTCCAGCCACCTGATGCAACTTGACCTGGGGCAAGGCCGCGTAACGGTGATCACCGACAGCGACCTGTGGAAAACCGCAGATATCGGCAAACATGATAACGCCTGGTTGCTGTGGTATCTGAACCAGGGCACTGACGTCACCTTGCTGTTCAACAACGACACAGACGACCTGTTTACCCTGTTGTTGCGTTATTTCCCCCAGGCCCTGGTCGCCCTGATTGCGCTGGTTGCCCTGGGGCTGTGGCAGACAGGCATGCGCCACGGCCCAGTCCAGGCACCGGCGCCCAAAGCGCGTCGCCAGCTGCAGGAACACTTGAAGGCCAGCGCGGATTTCCTGTTGCGCCGCAGTGGCCAGGGCACGTTGTTGAAAGCCTTGCAACACGACATTCTGCGCGCAGCCCGGCGACGCCATCCTGGTTTCGAACACCTCGATGCGCCAGGGCAACGCCAAGTGCTGGAACACCTTACGCGACAACCCCCTCATATCATCAGCCAGGCGCTTGAGCCCGTTGCGCTGAAGCGGCTCTCCAGTGCCGACTTCAGCCGACAGGTGGCGCACCTGCAAACCCTCAGGAATGCCTTATGAGCGACTCTCCATTGGCCACCGCCCTGACCGCCGAGAACCTCCAGCATGCCAGCCAGCAGGCCCAGGCGCTGCGCGTGGAATTGCGCAAGGCCGTGATTGGCCAGGACCTTGTGATTGACGACGTGCTCACCGCTCTGATCGCAGGCGGTCACGTACTGCTGGAAGGCGTGCCTGGCCTGGGCAAGACCTTGCTGGTACGCGCCCTGGCCCGCTGCTTTGGCGGTGATTTCGCGCGTATCCAGTTCACCCCGGACCTGATGCCCAGCGATGTCACCGGCCACGCCGTGTACGACTTGCAGACCGAACAGTTCAAACTGCGCAAGGGGCCATTATTCACCCACCTGTTGCTGGCCGACGAGATCAACCGTGCACCGGCCAAGACCCAGGCAGCGCTTCTCGAAGCCATGCAGGAACGTCAAGTGACCCTTGAGGGTGAGGCATTACCCATCGGCCAACCCTTCATGGTGCTGGCGACCCAGAACCCCATCGAGCAGGAAGGCACCTACCCACTGCCCGAGGCCGAGCTGGACCGCTTCATGCTCAAGGTGCGAATGGACTACCCAGATGCTCTACAAGAGCTGGATATGGTCCGCGAAGTGACGCGCTCGTCCAAGGCCGACATGCTGGAGGTACAGCCGTTGCGTACGGTGCTGCAAGCCGAGGACGTAGTAACGATGCAGCAAATTGCCAGTGACCTGCCGTTGGATGAGCAGGTGCTCGACTACGCCGTGCGCCTGGCCCGTGCCACGCGCAGTTGGCCGGGGCTGGCCATCGGTGCCGGCCCCAGGGCCTCCATTGCCCTGGTTCGCGGGGCACGTGCCCGTGCGCTGTTGCGCGGTGGCGAATTCGTCACCCCCGACGACATCAAGGGCTGCGCCCTGGCGGTACTGCGTCACCGGGTACGCATCGCACCAGAACTGGACATCGACGGCCTTGAAGTCGACCAGGTGCTCCAGCAGTTACTCGACCAGATTGCAGCACCAAGGCAATGACGCCGTTATGAAACCGACTCGTCTGCTGCTGACCTGGCTGGGTGTTCTGCTCGGCTTGAACATCTTGTTGGGCGCCTCGGCAGCGTTGCAATTCCAAGTGCCCGCCACCTTGCATTCGGTAGCCTGGGGCCTGCTGCTGGCCCTGTTGCTGCTGGCGATGCTGGATGCCGCACGCTTGCGTCGCCGCCCCTCGGCCCGCGTGTACAGGGCATTGCCTGGTAGCCTGGCGCTGGGGCGCTGGGAAGAAATACGCCTGTGCCTGGAGCACGACTACCCGCAACCACTGACCGTGCAAGTGTTCGATCACGTGCCCGATGGCCTGGCTGTGGAGAACCTGCCTCAATCCATTCAACTACGCCCCGGTGAACGCGCTGAGCTGGGCTATCGCGTGCGCCCCTTGCGGCGCGGGCACTTCCATTTCCGTCGCTGCGAACTGCTGCTGCCCAGCCCATTGGGGCTGTGGTCGGCACGACGCTGGGTCGACACCCACGATGCCACCCGCGTTTACCCGGATTTCGCACGCTTATACGGTGCGCAGTTGCGGGGTGTGGATAACTGGCTGAGCCAACTGGGCGTGCGCCAACATCAGCGGCGAGGATTGGGCCTGGAGTTTCACCAGCTGCGCGAGTTTCGTGAAGGCGACAGCTTGCGTCAGATCGACTGGAAAGCCACCGCCCGCCAACGTACGCCCATTGCCCGGGAATACCAGGATGAGCGCGACCAGCAAATCGTGTTCATGCTCGATTGCGGCCAGCACATGCGCAGCCAGGATGATGAGCTGCCCCATTTCGACCACGCCCTCAACGCCTGCCTGCTGCTCAGTTATGTCGCCTTGCGCCAGGGCGATGCCGTAGGGCTGTGCACGTTTGCCAGCGACCAGCCGCGCTACCTGAAGCCGGTCAAGGGCAGTGGCCAATTGAACCTGTTGCTCAATGCGGTCTACGACCTGCAGACCACGCGAAAAACCACCGACTACCAGGCTGCCGCCAACCAATTGCTGGCACGGCAAAAACGCCGGGCACTGGTGATTATCGTCACCAACCTGCGGGATGAGGAGGATGAAGCCTTGATGGCCGCTGTCCAGCGTATCGGTAGGCATCACCGGGTACTGGTGGCCAGCCTGAGGGAAGAGGTCCTCGACCAACTACGCCAGGCCCCGGTGCAAACATTGCCCGAAGCGCTGGCTTACTGCGGCACGGTCGATTACCTCAACACCCGCAACCAACGCCATGATCGCTTGAGTGCCCATGGGCTCTCGGTGCTGGATACCTTGCCATCGGCGCTGGGTGCCGGGCTGGTCACGCGCTATCTGGAATGGAAAAAGGCCGGGGTATTCTGAGGATGACTGCGCAGGGCCATGGCCAGGAAACAGCCACGACCCCACGCATAATTCAGACAGAGGCCTGCAAAGGATAAAAGCTGAAGTACTGCAACAGCGCGTTGATCAGATGCCGGTACTCTTCGGGTGCCTCAAGCACGCTGAACCCCGAGTCGTAATGCTGCGGGGTGACATCTTCGTGGCTCCACAAGCAGGTTGCCGTGAGGTCAATCGCCTTGAGCTCGCCTTGAGCCACCGGCACTTTCAAGCGCAGCTCGAAATCCACCTCGGTCATCATGGGTAACGAGCTGATCAGCATCAGACCGTTTTCAGACACATTTCCAAGAAAGCCGATAGGCTTGTCAGTAATACGATTGAACACCTGCAAAAAATACGGCAGTTGATGCCGTTCGATCCTTCGTTCGGTAAACATGGTGAAGTCGCCATCCAATAGCCAAAAATCTGGCCGTGCCAGTGATTCGGAACAAGCTATCGCTCGCTCTCCCTGGATCTCGGTGTGACAACAGGTACCGCTTGTCACCAAACAGCTGCCGAATCCGGGCCTTGCATCCGTTCGAATGGGAAACTGCACAAACAGACATTCAAAGATTAGCCCAAGACTGGCGACCGGCCAGCTCTGAAGCGACAAATACCCTTACAGCGACGCAGGCCGTGGTTTTGCCAGGCCTGCAGCCGGCAGATGCCCCAATTGTTGCAAGGTATCGAGCCGCGCGCGGGCTCGATAGGCGTACTCGCTCGACGGGTAGTGGCCGATGATGAACTGATAGGTCTGTGCGGCATCGACAAACAGTTTCTGGCGTTCCAGGCACTGCCCGCGCAACATCGAAACCTCCGGTTGCACGTAGCGGCGGGTACGGCTCTCGCGATCGACCTGGGACAACTCCAGGGTGACACGCTGGCAATCACCGACCCCATAGGCGCGGTAAGCGTTGTTCAAATGGTGGTCCATCGACCAGCGGGTACAGCCGACAACACTGACGGCCAGGGCAGCAACGAGCAAAATTCGCATGGGGTTCTCCTGTCTTGTGCAGTGTATCGACCCCTGGTCGAAAATCTTCAAGGCGTTTGCCCATTCAACCGCAGCCAAAACAAGCCAATCGTCGATAAGTAGTGCAAACGAACAATGACTACAACGAAAGAGCATAGTAGCCTTCCCCAGCGCTAGAACTCAGGAGTCCGTGCATGTCCGTCCGTCGTACCAAAATCGTCGCCACCCTTGGCCCGGCCAGTAACTCGCCGGAAGTCCTCGAACAGCTGATTCTGGCTGGTTTGGACGTCGCCCGTCTGAACTTCTCCCACGGCACCCCGGACGAGCACAAGGCTCGCGCCAAGCTGGTGCGTGACCTCGCCGCCAAGCATGGCCGCTTCGTTGCACTCTTGGGCGACCTGCAAGGCCCGAAAATCCGTATCGCCAAATTCACCAACAAGCGGATCGAGCTGAAGATAGGTGACAAGTTCACCTTCTCCACCAGCCACCCGCTGACCGAAGGTACCCAGGACGTGGTGGGCATCGACTACCCGGACCTGGTCAAGGACTGCGGCGTCGGTGACGAGCTGCTGCTGGACGACGGCCGTGTGGTCATGCGCGTCGACACTGCCACGCCGACCGAACTGAACTGCACCGTGATCATCGGCGGCCCGCTGTCCGACCACAAAGGCATCAACCGTCGCGGTGGTGGCCTGACGGCGCCGGCCCTGACTGAAAAAGACAAGGCCGACATCAAGCTCGCCGCCGAAATGGAAGTGGACTACCTCGCCGTGTCCTTCCCGCGCGACGCCGCCGACATGGAATACGCCCGTAAACTGCGCGACGAAGCAGGCGGTACCGCCTGGTTGGTAGCGAAGATCGAACGTGCTGAAGCCGTGGCCGACGATGAAACCCTCGACGGCCTGATCAAGGCTTCCGATGCCGTGATGGTTGCCCGTGGCGACCTGGGCGTGGAAATCGGTGACGCCGAGCTGATCGGTATCCAGAAGAAGATCATCCTGCACGCACGCCGTCACAACAAAGCGGTGATCGTTGCGACCCAGATGATGGAGTCGATGATCCAGAACCCGATGCCGACCCGTGCCGAAGTATCCGACGTGGCCAACGCCGTGCTCGACTACACCGACGCCGTGATGCTCTCGGCTGAAAGTGCTGCTGGCCCGTACCCGCTGGAGGCCGTGCAGGCCATGGCGCGTATCTGCGTCGGTGCTGAAAAGCACCCGACCAGCAAGACCTCCAGCCACCGCATCGGCAAGGTATTCGAAAGCTGCGACCAGAGCATCGCCCTGGCCGCCATGTACACCGCCAACCACTTCCCGGGGGTCAAGGCCATCATCGCCTTGACCGAAAGTGGCTACACGCCGTTGATCATGTCGCGCATCCGCTCCTCGGTGCCGATCTACGCGTTCACCCCACACCGCGAAGCCCAGGCCCGCGCGGCCATGTTCCGTGGCGTGTACACCATCCCGTTCGACCCGGCGTCGCTGGCACCGAACGAAGTCAGCCAGAAGGCGATCGACGAGCTGGTTAAACGCGGCGTTGTGGAAAAAGGCGACTGGGTCATCCTGACCAAGGGCGACAGCTACCACACCACCGGTGGCACCAATGGCATGAAGATCCTGCATGTGGGCGACCCGCAGGTCTGAGTGACAGGCTGAAAAACAAAAGCCCCGCCATGTGAATGGCGGGGCTTTTTGCATTTGAAGCGGGTAGATTGCCTACGCCTATCTACCTGACACCCCGCTACCCAAATGTGGGAGCTGGCTTGCCTGCGATGGCGGTTTGTCGGGTACATATCCATTCCTGTAGAACCGGATATGTACCCGGTCAGATCCAACATCCTGGTCGGCTGTCAGGTCGCCATCGCAGGCAAGCCAGCTCCCACAGTTAACGGCGCATGCTCAGCAACCGGACAGAAACACATCCGCCAGCAATTGATTACGCGGCAGTCCCGCCAGGAACAAGCGCTTGGAAAACGCCTCGACGCTGGCAGGATGTCCGCAAAGCAAGGCCAGGGTTTGCCGGGACGCGAGCCGCAGTTGCGCCAATGCCGGCTGCAACTGCGCCGCGGTCCATAGCTCCACGGTCAGGTTCCCATGCTGCGCGGCAAGCGCTGCGAGGGGTTCCGCCAGATAATGAGCCTCGGCCTCATGGGCCAGGTGAATCACGCGAATGTCGCCCTGGTGATCCTGACGCAGCGCCTCGCGCAACACGCCCCATAACGGCCCCAGGCCTGTACCGGAAGCCAGCAGCCACAATGGCCGCGATTGCCAGTCGGGATCATAGTGCAGCGCTCCACCCCGCAGTTCGCCCAGGCGTAGAGGCTCACCGACCTTGAACTGTCGCGCGGCATCGCTGAATGCACCAGGCTGGCGGCACTCGATATGGAACTCCAGGTACGGCTCTTCCTGGGGCAAGCTCGCCAGGGAATAAGGGCGCGCCACCTGCCCCGCCCACAGCACCAGATGCTGCCCGGCGCTGTAACGCAGGGCACGTTCGGGTTGCAGGCGCAGGCGCAGTACCGTCGAACTCAGCCAATCGGCGCCCACCACCTGGGCGGGCAGGCCATCACGCTGAGGGTCAAACGCTTCGACCTTCAGGTTTGCACTGACCCGGCACTGGCACGCCAGGCGCCAACCTTGCTGGCGCTGCGTCGGGCTCAGGGCTTCGGGCTGCAGGTCGTCAACCTCACCCTCGCAACGCACCAGGCACGCATGGCAACTGCCGGCTCGGCAACTGAAGGGCACGGCCACGCCTGCCTGATTCAAGGCATCCAGCAGGTTGCTGCCGGAGGTGACCGACCAGTGGCGTTCGCCGACGTACAGTTCAGGCATAACGCCGTCACCTCTCTAGGTAGGAGCGAGCTTGCTCGCGAAGATCGCTAACGATAACGCGGACAACCAGATGAAACCCACCAGATTCACGCTTTTCGCGAGCAAGCTCGCTCCTACAGATAACCGGGCCGGGCATTCGTGACCATAGTCGGGTGTATCGGCCACCGTGCCGGGTTATACTGCCGCGCCTTTTTAGCGTCGCGCCTGCACCATTCTGGCGTGCCTTGGAAAGATGGCTTCAGCCGACCGATGCAACACTGACGCCATCTTTATTGAATGTTCCCTTATAGAGGAGCGCGACTCATGACCGTGATCAAGCAAGACGACCTGATTCAGAGCGTTGCCGACGCCCTGCAATTCATTTCCTACTACCACCCCGTTGACTTCATCCAGGCCATGCACGAAGCCTACCTGCGCGAAGAATCGCCGGCGGCCCGTGACTCCATCGCCCAGATCCTGATCAACTCGCGCATGTGTGCCACCGGCCATCGCCCGATCTGCCAGGACACCGGCATCGTCACCGTGTTCGTGCGCGTGGGTATGGACGTGCGTTGGGATGGCGCCACCATGGGCCTGGACGACATGATCAACGAAGGCGTGCGTCGCGCCTACAACCTGCCGGAAAACGTCCTGCGCGCCTCGATCCTCGCCGACCCGGCCGGTGCCCGCAAGAACACCAAGGACAACACCCCAGCGGTCATCCACTACTCCATCGTCCCGGGCAACACCGTGGAAGTGGACGTGGCGGCCAAGGGTGGCGGTTCCGAGAACAAGTCGAAAATGGCCATGCTCAACCCGTCCGACTCGATCGTTGACTGGGTGCTCAAGACCGTTCCGACCATGGGCGCCGGCTGGTGCCCACCGGGCATGCTCGGCATCGGCATCGGCGGCACCGCCGAGAAAGCCGCGGTAATGGCCAAGGAAGTGTTGATGGAGTCCATCGACATCCACGAGCTGAAAAAGCGCGGCCCGCAGAACCGTATCGAAGAAATGCGCCTGGAGCTGTTCGAGAAGGTCAACCAACTGGGCATCGGCGCCCAGGGCCTGGGTGGCCTGACCACTGTACTCGACGTGAAGATCATGGACTACCCGACCCACGCCGCTTCCCTGCCGGTGTGCATGATCCCCAACTGCGCCGCCACCCGTCACGCGCACTTCGTGCTCGACGGTTCGGGCCCGGCGTCGCTGGAAGCGCCACCGTTGGACGCCTACCCCGAAATCGTCTGGGAAGCCGGCCCATCGGCCCGTCGCGTCAACCTCGACACCCTGACCCCGGAAGAAGTGCAGAGCTGGAAGCCGGGCGAAACCGTACTGCTCAACGGCAAGATGCTCACCGGTCGCGACGCGGCGCACAAGCGCATGGTCGAGATGCTGAACAAGGGCGAAACCTTGCCGGTGGACCTCAAGGGCCGCTTTATCTACTACGTCGGCCCGGTTGATCCGGTGCGCGAAGAAGTGGTTGGCCCTGCTGGCCCGACCACCGCGACGCGGATGGACAAGTTCACCCGCCAGATCCTCGAGCAAACCGGCCTGTTGGGCATGATCGGCAAATCCGAGCGCGGCCCGACCGCCATCGAAGCGATCAAGGACCACAAGGCCGTATACCTGATGGCCGTGGGCGGCGCCGCTTACCTGGTGGCCCAAGCCATCAAGAAGTCGCGCGTGGTTGCCTTCGCCGAACTGGGCATGGAAGCCATCTACGAGTTCGACGTCAAAGACATGCCGGTCACCGTTGCAGTGGACAGCAAAGGCGAGTCCGTCCACATCACCGGTCCTGCCATCTGGCAGAAAAAGATCAGTGACAGCCTGGCGGTAGAAGTGCAGTAAGCACTGTCTCCACAAGCATAAAGGCGACTGCGGCCCCATGGCCCAGTCGCCTTTTTTATGCCTGAAGCAAGGGAGCTGCTCTTGCTCTTGCTCTTGCTCTTGCTCTTGCTCTTGCTCTGCTTTTGATCTCAGGCGCCCCGTTAAACCACGCTGGCCGAACGCAGGCTTGAATTCGTGGGTAACCCGGCAGGA
>NZ_QODJ01000033.1:0-65105 GCF_009935965.1 Pseudomonas sp. L13 | reverse complement strand
CTGCTGCTGCCAAACCAGCTGCGAAGCCAGCCGCTAAACCTGCTGCTGCCAAACCAGCCGCAAAGCCAGCCGCTAAACCTGCTGCTGCCAAACCAGCCGTAAAGCCAGCCGCTAAACCTGCTGCCGCAAAACCGGCCGCGAAGCCAGCGCCCGCCAAGCCAGCCACTCCAGCAGCAGCCACTGCCACCCCGGCAGCAGCCACCGCTCCAACTGCATCGGCCAGCAGCACCTCTGCACCGGTAGCGCCAAGCACCACCCCAACCAGCGCTTCCTAAGTGTTGGTGGCCATGACGCGCAATTGCAGCAGCGCGTCGTGGTCAAGGTTGGCGGCTTCGGTCGCCAGGCCTTCAAGCCATTCTTGCTGACCCGGCACCTCATTGATCGGCCATGTCTGTGTCAGCGCTTCCAAGCGCGCCAGCAGCGTTCTTTCGGCCTCCAGCTCCAGTGTCTTGATCTGCTCGCGTAGCGATGCCAATTGCGCATCCTGCTGGGCCAAGGCGCGCCATTGCACGCGCATTTGTCGCAACGGTTCGACAACCTGCACCCGCCACGGATGAGCGATCTGTTGCAATGCCTGAACGCGTTCGGGCTTGTACGCCACACCTCGTTGCTCCAGCCAAGCACCACACAACAACAGGCACACGTCTGCCCCTTGCTGCTGCAAGCGCAGGCACGCGGCCTCCACGCCCGGGCGGGCATAGGTCGAAAGGGCAAAGCTCCACAGGTCAGCGCACATATTCACACCCAAGCCAGCGGCCAACGAAGCTGGTAGACTCCGCCGCCATTATGATCCGACTTCAAAGCCTAACATTACAGCGCGGCCCGCAACGTCTTCTTGAAGACGCCGAGCTGACCCTGCACGCCGGTCACAAAGCCGGCCTGATCGGTGCCAACGGCGCCGGCAAATCCACGTTGTTCGCCTTGTTGCTGGGTGAGCTGACCCCAGATTCCGGGGACTGCCTGCTGCCGGCTGACTGGCGCATTGCCCATATGCGCCAGGAGATCGACACCCTGGACCGCATCGCCATCGACTACGTGCTCGATGGCGACCTGCGCCTGCGCCAGGTGCAACACGACCTGGCTGAGGCCGAGAAAGCCCAGGACGGCGCCGCCCAGGCCCGCCTGCACTCGGAACTCGACAGTGCTGACGGCTACACCGCCGACGCCCGCGCCCGCAAAATGCTCGCCGGCCTTGGCTTTACCAACGAACAGATGGACCGTCCGGTCGCCGATTTCTCCGGCGGCTGGCGCATGCGCCTGAACCTGGCCCAAGCGCTGATGTGCCCCTCGGACCTGCTACTGCTCGACGAACCGACCAACCACTTGGACCTCGATGCGATCCTGTGGCTGGAAGACTTCCTCAAAAGTTACCAGGGCACCTTGCTGCTGATCTCCCACGACCGGGATTTCCTCGACGCCGTGGTCGATAACATCGCCCATGTCGAACAGAAGAAAATCACCCTTTACCGTGGCGGCTATACCGCGTTCGAACGCGCCCGCGCCGAACGCCTGGCCCAGCAGCAACAGGCCTTTGAAAAGCAACAGGCGCAACGTGCGCACATGGAAAGCTACATCGCCAGGTTCAAGGCCCAGGCCACCAAGGCCCGCCAGGCCCAGAGCCGGATCAAGGCCCTGGAGCGCATGGAAGAGCTGTCGGCGGCCCACGTCGATTCACCGTTCGACTTTGTCTTCCGTGAGTCGGTGAAGATCTCCAGCCCGCTGTTGGACCTCTCGGACGCTCGCCTGGGCTACGGCGACAAAACCATCCTGGAGAAGGTCAAGCTGCAGCTCACGCCGGGCGCCCGCATCGGTTTGCTCGGCCCGAACGGCGCCGGCAAGTCGACACTGATCAAGAACCTCTCGGGTGAGCTTGAGCCGCTGGCCGGTCGCCTCACCCGTGGCGAGAACACGGTGGTGGGTTACTTCGCCCAGCACCAACTGGACTCGCTGGACGCCAAGGCCAGCCCGCTGTTGCACCTGCAACGCCTGGCGCCAGCCGAGCGCGAGCAGACCCTGCGCGACTTCCTCGGCGGTTTCGACTTCCGTGGCGCGCGCATCGACGAGCCCGTGCTGAACTTCTCCGGTGGCGAAAAAGCCCGCCTGGCCCTGGCCCTGATCGCCTGGGACCGGCCCAACCTGCTGTTGCTCGACGAACCGACCAACCACCTGGACCTGGAGATGCGCCTGGCGCTGACTATGGCCCTGCAGGAATTCAGCGGTGCGGTATTGGTGGTGTCTCACGACCGTCACCTGCTCAAGAGCACCACCGACAACTTCCTGCTGGTGGCCGACGGCAAGGTCGAAGAGTTCGACGGCGACCTGGACGACTACGCGCGCTGGCTGACCGAATACCGCCTGCGCAATGCGCCGGCCAGCAACACGCCGGTCAACCCGGACAAGACCGACAAGAAAGCCCAGCGCCAGGCCGCCGCCGCGCTGCGCCAGCAGTTGGCACCGCACAAGCGCGAAGCCGACAAGCTGGAAGCCGAGCTGGGCAAGGTGCATGAGCGCCTGTCCAAGATCGAAGCCAGCCTGGGCGACAGCGCCGTGTACGAGGCGTCGCGCAAGGATGAACTGCGTGACCTGCTGGCCGAACAGGCCAAGCTCAAGGTGCGCGAGGGGCAATTGGAGGAAACCTGGATGGAGGCCCTCGAATTGCTCGAGACCCTGCAAGCGGAGCTGGAGGCGCTGTCCTGATGGAAGCGTTGCAATTGCCAGTACCGGTGCAATGGATCGAACCCATCTGGATCGGCGTGCAAATCCTGCTGATCCTGCTGGCTGGCTACCTGGCTCAGCGCTTTGTCGCCAAAGGCCTGACGCGCCTGGGTGAGCGCTACCCATTCCCCCCGCAATTGTTGATGCCCCTGCGCGGCGGCTTGCGCTGGCTGATCATGGGCAGTGCACTGATCTTTGTGCTGGGCCGCCTGGGTGTATCCGCCACGGTGCTGTGGACGGCCCTGTCGGGCTTTGTCGCGGTGGCGGCCGTGGCGTTTTTCGCCATGTGGTCGGTGCTGTCCAACCTGCTGTGCGCGATCCTGATCTTTACCGTCGGGCCGTTTCGCCTGGGTGATATCGTCGAGTTGGTGGACACCGTCGACAAACCGGGCGTGAAGGGCCGGGTCGTGGCGATCAACTTGCTCTACACCACGCTGATCGAAGTCGAGGAAGCCGGGACCAACAGCGCGATGGTGCAGGTGCCCAATAGCCTGTTCTTCCAGCGTTCGGTACGCCGCTGGCCCGGCTCTGGCACCAACATCCTGTAGGCGCGAGCTTGCTCGCGAAAAACCTGAGAGCGCCGCGCTCATCCAGTTTTCCCGCGTTATCGTTGACGTTCTTCGCGAGCAAGCTCGCTCCTACAGAAATCTATAGCCATGCTTTGGTCGGTAGAGTTAGCTTAAGGCACAACCGCTAACTCCCTTACGAGGTGTGCAATGGCTCTCGATACATGGCTGGCCTTTTTCCTCGCCAGTTGGATCATCTCCCTTTCTCCTGGCGCCGGTGCCATCGCCTCGATGTCTAGCGGCCTACAGTACGGTTTTGTGCGTGGCTACTGGAACGCCATCGGCTTGCAGTTGGGCCTGGCGATGCAGATTGCCGTTGTGGCCGGCGGTTTGGGCGCCATTCTGGCGGCATCGTCTACTGCGTTCTATGCGATCAAATGGTTTGGCGTGGCCTACCTCGTATACCTGGCCATCAAACAATGGCGCGCCTTGCCCATGGACATGACCGATGACGCCGCCGTGCGCCCGATCGGCAAACCGATGGCGATGATGTTCCGCGGCTTTCTGGTCAACGCCAGCAACCCCAAGGCGCTGGTATTCATGCTGGCGGTGCTGCCGCAGTTCGTGAACCCGCAGGCGCCGTTGTTGGTCCAGTACCTGATCCTCGGTGCCACGATGATCAGCGTCGATATGATCGTGATGGCGGGCTACACAGGGTTGGCGTCGAAAGTCTTGCGCCTGTTGCGTACGCCTAAACAACAGAAACGTGTAAACCGCACCTTTGCTGGCTTGTTTGTCGGCGCTGCCGGTTTCCTTGCCAGCCTGCATCGCGCCACGGCCTGACCAAGCGACTGGATCAAAAGTGTGGGAGCGGGCTTGCTCGCGAAGGCGGTGTGTCAGTCAAAGGAAATAGTGACTGAAACACCGCATTCGCGAGCAAGCCCGCTCCCACACTCGTTTTGTAGTGATATGAAATAACACCTTGAGTCGAATCCATTAAAGCTCAACAATAGTGTTACTTCGTATTTCCACTTGAGATTCATTCATGATCGCCCCTTTCCGCTTTCTCGCCTGGCTGCTGTTGCCGGCGTTGCTGTCGTGCAGCTTCAATCTGTTGGCCGCGACCGCCGAGGGCGCGCCGCAAGCCCTGCATTTGCTGGACTACATTGGCGCCGACTACCCACCCACGGTGGAGGCGGGCAAGGTGGTGGATGACTCGGAATACCGCGAACAAGTGGAGTTTCTAGGGGTATTGCAGGGGCTGGTGGCTGATTTGCCAGACAAACCCGAGCGCGCCGAGCTGATAAAGGGCGTCGATGAACTGCTGGCCGCGGTCACTGCCCACCAGGACGGTGCAAGCGTTGCCCGCCAGGCCCGTCAATTGGGCGCCAAGCTGGCCGTGGCGTATGAAGTCAGCCAGGCCCCGGCCATCACGCCGGACCCGACCCGAGGCGCGCCGCTCTACGCCCAGCATTGTTCGGTGTGCCACGGCACAGCAGGTGCCGGCGATGGCCCCGCAGGCATGGGCATGACGCCGCCACCCGCCAACCTGCGCGATGCCACGCGCCTGGATCGTCTGAGCCTCTACGCGATCTACAACACCCTCGGCCTGGGCGTCGAAGGCACCGACATGCCGTCGTTCGCTGACCAACTGGACGACCGCCAGCGCTGGGACCTGGCAACCTATATCGCCGGCTTCACGGCCGACCCGGCCGCCGCCAAAGGCGAGCAGACATTCAACCTCGCCGACCTGGCCCGCCAGACCCCCAATGAAGTGCTCGCCGCTGACGGCCCTGGCGCTGTGGCGACGTTCCGCGCCCAGCGTGCGCAGCCTCCGCAGGTTCAGCGTGGCCCTGCGCAGTTGCTTGACTACACCGCCGCCACCCTGGACAAGAGCCTCGCGGCCTTGCGCAACGGCGACCACGAGCAGGCTTACGATCTGTCCGTCGCGGCTTACCTGGAAGGCTTCGAGCTGGTGGAAAGCTCCCTGGATAACGTCGATGCCAATGTGCGCAAAGACACCGAGAAGGCCCTGATGGCCTATCGGCAATCGTTGCAGGACGGCTTGCCTATCGAGCAGGTGCAGCAACGCTTGGACGCGGCCAAAGGCAAACTCACTGAATCGGCCGGTTTGCTGGGCGGTGATGGCCTGAGCTGGTCGTTGAGCTATATCTCCGGCTTGCTGATCCTGCTGCGCGAAGGCCTGGAAGCGATTCTGGTGCTGGCAGCGATCCTCGCCTTCTTGCGTAACACCGGCCAGCAATCAGCGGTGCGCAGCGTCAACGTCGGCTGGGGCCTGGCGCTGTTGGCAGGCTTGGCCACCTGGGCCTTGGCGGCCTATGTCATTGACGTCAGCGGTGCCCAGCGTGAATTGCTCGAAGGCTGCACGGCGCTGTTCGCCAGTGTGATGGTGCTGTGGCTCGGCGTGTGGATGCACGACCGGCGGCACGCGGCGGCCTGGCAGGACTACATCAAGAGCAGCCTGGTGGGCGGCGGTGGGCGTTTCGGTTTTGCCGTGCTGGCGTTCTTCTCGGTGTACCGCGAACTGTTCGAAGTGATCCTGTTCTACGAAACCCTGTGGCTGCAGGCCGGCCCTGCCGGGCACAACGCGGTGCTGGCCGGTGGTGCCACGGCGCTGGTGCTGCTGGTGGGCCTGGCGTGGGTGATCCTGCGCGGTTCGGCGAAGCTGCCCCTGGCGCTGTTCTTCGGCATCAACGCCGCGTTGCTGTGTGCGCTGTCGGTGGTGTTCGCCGGGCACGGTGTGAAGGCCTTGCAGGAAGCGGGCATCTTCGGCACGCGGCCGGTGGCGTTCTTTGACTTCGACTGGCTGGGCATCCACGCCGATGCGTATTCGTTGGGGGCACAGGCCGTGGCGATTCTGGCGATTGTGGTGCTGTATGGCCGTAGCCGCCTGACCGAAAAGCGCCGGGTGGCCGCGTAGCATGCGCGTGTGGATCGACGCCGACGCCTGCCCTCGGGCGGCCAAGGACCAGGTGGTGAAGTTCGCCCTCAAACGCCAATTTGAGGTGGTGCTGGTGGCAGGGCAAAGCCAGATCAAACCGAGCTTTGCCTGTGTGAAGTTGATTGTGGTGCCCAGCGGGCCGGATGCCGCCGATGATTACCTGGTGGAGCACGCCGTGCCCGGTGAACTGGTGATTTGCAGCGACGTGCCCTTGGCCGACCGCCTGGTGAAGAAGGGCGTGACGGCCCTTGACCCGCGTGGCAAGGAATTCAGCCCGGCGAACATGAGCGAGCGGTTGGCGGTGCGTAACCTGTTCACCGACCTGCGCGAGCAAGGCCAGATGGGCGGCGGCCCACCGCCCCACAGCGAAAAGGACAAGCAGGCGTTTGCCAATGCACTGGACCGAATCCTTACCCGCTTAATGAAGCCTCTGTAGGAGCAAGCTTGCTCGCGAAGAACGTCAACGATAACGCGAGCACGGTGGATGAACGCGGCGCTCTCAGGTTTTTCGCGAGCAAGCTCGCTCCTACAGAAAGAAGGTGTCAGTCGTTTTCGTGGGTCAATTCCAACACCCGATCCACCAGCTTGTTGATGCCTGACGCTACCTCGCTGATATTCTTGCCCAGCATATAGGCCGGCGTACTCACCAGCTTGCGCGCCGGGTCCTCGACGATGTCCTCCACCGTGCATTCGACGTGGGTGGCGCCCATCTTGTCCAGGGCTGCGGCAGTGTCGGCGTCGTTGCCGATGGTGCAGGTCACGCCAGGGCCGTAGATCTTGGCGGCCAGGGCCGGCGAGATGCAGATCAACCCCACCGGCTTGCCCGCTTCGGCAAAGGCTTCAGCCAGCGCCAGCACCTGCGGGTTGATGCTGCAGCCGGCGCCTTCCACGGCAAAGTTCGACAGGTTCTTGGCCGCGCCAAAACCGCCCGGCACGATCAGCGCATCAAAGTCTGCGGCGTTGGCTTGGCCAATATCCTTCACGGCCCCTCGGGCGATGCGCGCAGATTCCACCAGCACATTGCGCGACTCGGGCATTTCCTCGCCCGTGAGGTGGTTGATCACGTGCAACTGCGCAACGTCGGGTGCAAAGCATTCCACTTGAGCGCCGCGCTGGTCCAGGCGCAGCAGGGTGATCACGCTTTCATGGATCTCTGCGCCGTCGTACACGCCACAGCCGGAAAGGATCACTGCAATCTTTTTGCTCATGGGCATTTCTCCTGATTCATGGCGTTAAATGTCTACTAATTTGTAACCTGTTGCCAATGGGATCTCACGTCACAGCACCTAATCTTGATGTAACAAAAATAGACCGGACTAGCCCATGGACTTTGTGCCTTACGCAGTACCGTTTTTTATTGCCCTGATCGTGGTGGAGTTGCTGGCCGACCGTTGGCGCGGCGTGCGTAACTACCGAGTGGCGGATGCCATCAACAGCCTCAGTACCGGTGTGCTGTCCACCACCACCGGCTTGCTCACCAAGGGCGTGGGCCTGCTGACCTACGCGTTCGCCCTCAAGCACCTGGCGCTATTCGAGTTGCCAGCCCAAAACGTCTGGACCTGGGTATTCGCCTTTGTGTTCTATGACTTTTGCTACTACTGGCTGCACCGCATGGGCCATGAGCGCAACATCCTGTGGGCCGCGCATTCGGTGCATCACCAGAGCGAGGACTACAACCTCAGCACCGCCTTGCGCCAGACCAGCACCGGTTTCCTGCTGAGTTGGATCTTCTACTTGCCGCTCGCGGTGGCCGGTGTGCCGCTGGTGGTGTTTATCAGCGTGGCCTCGCTCAACCTGCTGTATCAATTCTGGGTCCATACACGTCATGTTCCCAAGCTTGGCTGGTTCGAATGGTTTTTCGTAACGCCGTCGAATCATCGGGCCCACCATGCACAGAACGCTCTCTACATGGATCGCAACTACGGCGGGGTGTTCATTATTTGGGACCGGCTGTTCGGCACCTTCCAGGAGGAAGATGATAACGAGCCGGTGATTTTCGGAGTGACCACACCCCTGGCCAGCTGGAACCCGCTGTGGGCCAACCTGCAGTTTTATGCGCAGCTCTGGAGTGACGCCCGGCGCACTGAACGTTGGTGGGACAAGCTGCGCATCTGGTTCATGCGCACCGGTTGGCGGCCGGCGGACGTCAAGGCCCAGTACCCGATGGCCAAGCCGGACTTGAGCCAGTTCCGCAAATTCGAGGTGCCGCTGGACGTGCGCCAACAGGTCTACATCGCCTTGCAGTTTGCGGCTTATGTGGGGTTTGGCAGCTATCTGATGAATGTCGGTGAGGGGTTGCCCACGTCGGCGCTGGTCTTAGGCTGGGGCGTGATGGCGCTGGGGCTGTTTACCCTGGGCGTGGCACTGGAGAATCGCTCATGGGCACTGAAGGCCGAGATGGCGCGCCTGGCGCTGAATGTGCCGTTGGTATGGCTTGCGCCGCTGGTGGGGTTGTGGCCCGCCAGCAACCTGGGCTGGCTGGGCCTGGCGAGCTACAGCCTGCTCAGCATCATCGGCCTCTACTGTTGCAGAAGCCGGCTTACTCGGTTGGCGTCTTAGGTGTTTCGACCGGGGCTGGCTCGTTGGCCAGCCGAGCCTTGGCCTCGGCACAGGCTTCGCGGGCGATGCGGGCATTCTTGAAGCGACGGCGCAGCCACAGGCCAAAGCCCAGCACCAGCAAGGCGCCCAGTACCCACAGCTCGTATTTCTTGACGCTGCCGAGCATGCCTTCCAGCACCGCGCCGAAGTGGTAGGCCGCAGCCCCCAGTGCCGCGGCCCAGATCGCCGCGCCGATACCGTTGAGGACCAGGTAGCGCAACGGTGGATAGCCGGACAGGCCAATCGCCACGGGCATCACCGTGCGCAAGCCGTAGACGAAGCGGAAACTCAATACCCAGATATCCGGATGCTTGCGGATATGTTCCAGTGCCTTGTCGCCCATTAATTGCCAGCGCGGCTTGCGCGCCAGCAACTTGCGGCCGTGCTTGCGCCCCATGTAGTACCAGAGCTGGTCGCCGGCGTAGCTGCCAAAAAAGGCAACGACCACCACCAGGTTGATATCCATGTAGCCACGGAACGCCAGGAAGCCTGCGAGTACAAGGATGGTCTCGCCTTCGAAGAACGTGCCGAGAAAGAGGGCAAAGTAGCCGAAGTCATGCAGAAATTGTTGAAGCATGGTCTAGGGTGCTGGCGAAATGAACGCGCAGCCTACGCCTTCACGAAGATTCATGAAAGTATCGAGATGTGTCACGAAGTGAACAATTCCTACGCAAATGACGAATGGGACTACAGGTCGCGTCGATAAGCACAACTGTCATTCATTCGTCATAATGGCCGCTTATAACTGCAACGCTCGCCCGTAAACACGGGCTCAGGAGTCTGTCGTGAGCTTTACCCCTGCCAATCGCCTGTTCCCCGCCACCCGTCTGCGTCGCAATCGTCGTGATGATTTTTCTCGTCGCCTGGTACGTGAAAATGTACTGACCACGAATGATCTGATCCTGCCGGTTTTCGTGCTTGACGGTGAAAATCGTCGGGAAGCGGTGGCGTCGATGCCGGGTGTGGAGCGTCTGACCATTGATTTGTTGCTTGAAGAAGCGGCGAATTGGGTCGAGTTGGGCATTCCGGCGCTAGCGCTGTTCCCGGTCACCCCGGCCGAACTCAAGTCTCTGGACGCCGCCGAAGCCTGGAACCCCGAGGGGATTGCCCAGCGTGCCACCCGTGCCCTGCGCGAGCGCTTCCCGGAACTGGGGGTGATCACCGACGTGGCGCTGGACCCGTTCACCACCCACGGCCAGGATGGCATTCTTGACGAAGAAGGTTATGTTCAGAACGACATTACCGTCGACGCACTGGTCAAGCAGGCGTTGTCCCACGCCGCGGCAGGCGCCCAGGTGGTTGCACCGTCGGACATGATGGACGGACGCATCCAGGCGATTCGCGAGGCTCTTGAGCTGGCTGGCCACGTCAATGTACGGATCATGGCCTACTCGGCCAAATACGCCAGCGCCTACTACGGCCCATTCCGCGATGCGGTAGGCTCGGCGCTGAACCTGGGCAAGGCCAACAAGGCCTCGTACCAGATGGACCCGGCCAACAGCCAAGAGGCCCTGCACGAAGTGGCTGCCGACCTGGCCGAAGGCGCCGATATGGTGATGGTCAAGCCCGGGATGCCCTACCTGGACATTCTTTACCGGGTCAAAGAGGAATTCAAAGTGCCGACCTTTGTCTATCAGGTCAGCGGTGAATACGCCATGCACATGGCGGCAATCCAGAATGGTTGGTTGAGTGAAGGGGTGATCCTCGAATCCCTGACTGCCTTTAAACGTGCCGGCGCTGATGGCATTCTGACCTACTTCGCCGCCCGCGCCGCCCAATTGCTTAGAGAGCAACAATAGCCCTCACAGGAACACTCGATGAATACCGAAGGACTCTCAGAAGTTGCCGTAAAAGACGCTCACCCGGTGGTTGAACAAGTCGCCGAGACCCCGCCGGAGCTGGAGCCCGCACCGCCTGCGGTGGTGGCTGAAGCACCTGCGCCGGCGCCGGTGGTCACCAACCTGGATGACAGCAGCCTGTACATCCACCGCGAGTTGTCACAACTGCAATTCAACATCCGCGTGCTCGAGCAAGCGCTGGATGAGTCCTACCCTTTGTTGGAGCGGCTGAAATTCCTGCTGATCTTCTCCAGCAACCTGGACGAGTTCTTCGAGATCCGTGTCGCCGGCCTCAAGAAGCAGATCACCTTCGCCCGTGAACAAGCCGGTGCCGACGGCCTGCAACCGCACCAGGCCCTGGCGCGCATCAGTGAACTGGTGCACGGCCATGTGGACCGCCAGTACGCGATCCTCAATGACATCCTGCTGCCGGAACTGGAAAAGCATCAGGTCCGCTTCATTCGTCGTCGTCACTGGACCGCCAAGATCAAGACCTGGGTGCGCCGTTACTTCCGGGACGAAATTTCGCCGATCATTACGCCTATCGGCCTCGACCCGACGCACCCGTTCCCTTTGCTGGTGAACAAGAGCCTCAACTTCATCGTCGAGCTTGAAGGTATCGATGCCTTCGGCCGCGACTCGGGCCTGGCGATCATCCCGGCGCCGCGCCTGTTGCCTCGGATCATCAAGGTACCGGAAGAGGTGGGTGGCGCTGGCGACAACTATGTATTCCTGTCGTCGATGATCCACGCGCACGCCGATGACCTGTTCCAGGGCATGAAGGTCAAGGGCTGCTACCAGTTCCGCCTGACCCGTAACGCCGACCTGGCGCTGGACTCCGAAGACGTCGAAGACCTGGCCCGTGCCCTGCGCGGCGAGCTGTTCTCGCGGCGCTACGGCGACGCGGTGCGCCTGGAAGTGGCGGACACTTGCCCCAAACACCTGTCGGACTACCTGCTCAAGCAGTTCAACCTGGCCGAATCCGAGCTGTACCAGGTCAACGGCCCTGTGAACCTGACGCGCCTATTCAGCATCACCGGCTTGGACAGCCATCCGGAGCTGCAATACAAGCCGTTCACCCCGCAGATCCCGAAACTTTTGCAAAACAGCGAGAACATTTTCAGCGTGGTGAGCAAGCAGGACATCCTCCTGCTACATCCCTTCGAGTCGTTCACCCCGGTGGTCGACCTGTTGCGCCAGGCCGCCAAAGACCCCCATGTGCTGGCCGTGCGCCAGACCCTGTACCGCAGCGGTGCCAACTCGGAAATCGTCGATGCGCTGGTGGATGCGGCGCGTAACGGCAAGGAAGTCACCGCGGTGATCGAGCTGCGTGCGCGTTTCGACGAAGAGTCCAACCTGCAACTGGCCAGCCGCCTGCAAGCGGCCGGTGCGGTGGTGATCTATGGTGTGGTCGGCTTCAAGACCCACGCCAAGATGATGCTGATCCTGCGCCGTGAGGCCGGTGAGATCGTGCGCTACGCCCACTTGGGCACCGGCAACTATCACGCCGGCAACGCCAAGCTCTACACCGACTACAGCTTGCTGACGTCCGACGACGCGCTGTGCGAAGACGTCGGCAAGTTGTTCAGCCAGTTGATCGGCATGGGCAAGACCCTGCGCATGAAGAAACTGCTGCACGCGCCGTTCACGCTCAAGAAGGGCATGCTCGACATGATTGCCCGCGAGACCCAGTTCGCCCTCGATGGCAAGCCTGCGCACATCATCGCCAAGTTCAACTCGCTGACCGACCCGAAGATCATCCGCGCGCTGTACAAGGCCAGCCAGTCCGGTGTGCGCATCGACCTGGTGGTGCGTGGCATGTGCTGCCTGCGCCCCGGCATTGTGGGCGTGTCGCACAACATCCACGTGCGCTCGATCATTGGCCGCTTCCTGGAGCACACCCGCGTGTTCTACTTCCTCAACGGCGGCGAAGAGCAGATGTTCCTCTCCAGTGCCGACTGGATGGAGCGCAACCTCGACAAGCGCGTGGAGACCTGCTTCCCGGTGGAAGGCAAGAAGCTGATCATGCGGGTCAAGAAGGAGCTGGAAAGCTACCTGACCGACAACACCCACAGCTGGAGCCTGCAGTCGGATGGGCGCTATGTGCGTAACACCCCGACCGGCAACCAGAACCCGCGCAGCGCGCAAGCGACGTTGCTGGAGAAGTTGGGTAGCCCGATTCTTGCGGTGAACTAAAACCCAACGCAGTTCGAAAAGTGGGAGCGGGCTTGCCCGCGATAGCGGTAGGTCAGCCAAAGATGCATTGGCTGACACTCCGTCATCGCGGGCAAGCCCGCTCCCACATTTTTTTGCAGTGTGCTTTAGCGCAAGTTCAGGCTGAAACCTACCCGCGTCAGCCATTCCGCTTCTTGGGCAAAGTCCGCCTGGGTCAGTTGGTTTTCATCCAGCCAGCCTTTGGGGAACATCACTTCCAGGCTGTCGCCATCGGCGTGCAGTTTGACCTGGGGCATTTCCTGGGTGCCACGGATGTGGTGGAACAGGATTGCAAAGCGCAATAGCGCACACAGACGGATCAGCTTGATGCCGTCTTTACCGAATTCGGCAAACTTGTCCTTGGGAATATTGCGACGATGGCCGCGCACCAACAGTGCGAGCATCTGTTGGTCTTCCCGTGAGAAACCGGCCAGGTCCGAGTGTTCGATCAGGTAGGCGCCGTGCTTGTGGTAATGGTAGTGGGCGATGTCCAGGCCCACCTCGTGCACCTTGGCTGCCCAGCCCAATAGCTCGCGCCAGACGCCGTCTTCCAGGTCCCAGTCCTCGGCCACCTGGTCGAAGGCGTGCAGGGCTTTGCGCTCCACACGGGCGGCTTGTTCCAGGTCGACGTGGTAACGCTCCATCAGCGAGCTGAGTGTGCGCTCGCGCACGTCTTCGTGGTGGTGTCGGCCCAGCAGGTCGTAGAGCACACCTTCGCGCAGGGCGCCGTCACAGTGGTCCATGCGTTGCAGTTCGAGGGCGTCGAAGATGGCTTCGAGAATCGCCAGGCCCGCAGGGAAAATGGCGCGACGGTCGGGCTTGATGCCGTCGAAATCGATTTTCTCTGCATCCCCAAGCTTGAACAGCTTGCGCTTGAGCCACGCCAGGCCTTCGGCGTTCACCTCGCCGGTGCCATGGCCGCCGGCTTTCAAGGCCAGGCCAATGGCACGGATGGTGCCGGACGAGCCGATGGCTTCATCCCAGGTCAGGCGGTGCAGGGCATGTTCGATGCTCATGATTTCCAGGCGCGCTGCGGTGTAGGCCTGGGCATAACGCGCCGGGGTGATCTTGCCATCCTTGAAATAACGCTGCGTGAAACTCACGCACCCCATCTGCAGGCTTTCACGCAGCAGTGGTTCGAAACGCTGGCCGATGATGAACTCGGTGCTACCGCCGCCGATGTCGGCCACCAGGCGTTTGCCGGGCGTATCGGCCAGGGTGTGGGACACGCCGAGGTAGATCAGGCGCGCCTCTTCACGGCCCGAGATGACTTCCACCGGATGCCCGAGGATTTCCTCGGCGCGATGAATGAATTCGTTGCGGTTGCGCGCTTCGCGCAAGGCGTTGGTGCCAACGATCCGCACCGCGCCAGGGGGCATGCCGTTGATCAACTGAGCGAAACGCTTGAGGCAATCGAGCCCGCGCTGCATGGATTCTTCATTGAGCTTGCGCTCGTCGTCGATCCCGGCGGCCAGTTGCACTTTCTCGCCGAGCCGCTCAAGGATGCGGATCTCGCCGTTCTGGGCCTTGGCCACGACCATATGAAAGCTGTTGGAGCCCAGGTCGATGGCGGCGATCAAGGACAGATTCTTGGCTTGGGATTGCGGCATGGTTTGGGGATCTCGGTCGATAACCTTGCCATCGTGCCACGATCGACCGCTGACGCCAACGCGTTGTGCTTCGGTAAAGGGCCCGATGGTGTCTGTAGGAAAATCTTTGGGAAATGTAGGGTCGCTTCGCAAGCGTTAAGCGAGTAGGTACTCCGATGCTGTAAGACGTTTTAACTGTATGTCGTCGCAAGTTGTGTATGACATGGCCTACAAGTGATCGGGATTATAGGTTATGCGGTTTCAGGTACAGGACTACTTTGCTGATGGATTAAAGTCGTTGCCAAATTTAATAGAGACCACAGCAAATGCCGTGTTGTCTGATTTTTTTGCCAAGCACGAAGGCGCCAGACTGTCAGTCGGCAATTCTGCCTGGGTGTTATTTATTTATAGTTTTGTATTACGGATGATAAAGCGTTGAGCGACGGAGTCGCTAAAACCAAAATAAAGAACGCCTGTTAACTTCACGTGACAGGACGAGCATGAAAAAAATTATTGGATTAACCGTCGGTATGGCGTGCCTGGCTGCAACCCTCAATGCCCAGGCAACCACCAGTGCGCAGTTGGTCGTCAGGGGCACTATTACACCTGCTGCCTGCAACCTCAGCCTGGCGGGCAGTGGCATCATCGACTACGGCACGATTCGCTCCGGCGAATTGTCCCAGACAGCGTTCAACCCGCGCGAAGAGAGGACCACTTCGCTGGTGATCAATTGCGGCACCACGCCTGCCAGGTTCGGGCTCACGTTTACCGATTTGCAAGCGGGCAGCAAGGTGACGGGCATCCTCGGCGCGGGTTTCACCGAAGCACAGAACTATGGCTTGGGTATGGTGGGCGCCCGGCGTACCGGTGGCTATTCGGTCACTCTCAGGGACCTCAGGTCGTCCGGCACGACGCTGTTTCCGATCATGCGCACAGGCCTTGGGGCCTGGTACAACAGCGATGGCAAGGTGGCCCAGTCGCCCAGCCAGTACTCCTGGCGTAATGGAGCGGCAATTACCCCTGCCGCTATCAGCCAATTGACCGGCACGCTTGCGGTGAAAGCGGTGATCAATAAGGCTCAGGATCTGGATTTAAGCCGCGACATTTCCATTGATGGGCGCGCCACGCTTGTATTGAGCTACATCTAAATAGCCGAAAGCAGCCGATCAAGAAACTGACCCTTTCTTATTGGCTGTTTTTCTATGGGCGCGTAATTACCAATCGTCAACGGCATGAGTGAGGGGAATACTGAGTGCGTGGTTTTTTAATAAGTTGTGCGCTGTTGTGGCATCTTTTTTTCAGTACTGTTGTCGCCGCCGACGGTATGTTGCCGGAAACGACAGTGGTGGTGCTTTATGAAGAGGACGGCGAAGCTACTCTTAGTATCAAGAACACCGATACGGGGCCGGCGCTGCTGCATTCCGTTGTTGAGAATGTGCCTGAAGACCTGGAGCCGCTACTGATTGTCACACCGCCAGTTACCCGTGTGGAGGCAGGCGACACCCAACTGGTGCGTTTTATCAGCACCCTGAAACAGCCGCTCAAGACCCAGCGGCTCAAGCGCGTGTCGTTCGAGGGCATACCCCAGGCGCGGGCGGCGGGCGGTGCGACCATCGGCATCACCCTGCGGCAGAATTTACCGCTGATCCTGCACCCCCAAGGCCTGCCGCGTCACCACACGCCCTGGGAGCTGTTGACGTGGAAGCGCGTCGGCGAACGGCTCAGCGTCCACAACGACAGCGCCTATGTGGTGCGCCTGGCGCCGGATGTGCAACTGCTGCCACAAGGCACGCTGGCGACATTGCCGCGCACTTACATTTTGCCCGGTGAGGCATTGGTGGCGAAGGGCGAAGGTCCGTTAGGCAATGTGGCTCACGTAGAGATCCAGCCCGCCACGGTCTACGGGTTTTCGGTAGATAACTACCGAGCGCCGGTCATCACCAATGAAGGTTGATCGGTTCATGATGGTCCCTTCGAGGCGGGGCATCGCCGGTACTGCCTGGCCCGGTCGGTCCAAGTTGTCCATCGGCTTCGCGGCGCTCTGGAGTTTGCCTGGTATCGCGACCGCGCTGGAACTCGGTGAAGGGTTTGACCTGGCGGCCCTCACCACCCACGGCATAGACCCCAAGGTTGCCGATTACTTTCGCAGTGCGGCGCGCTTTCGCGAAGGTGTCCAGGTGGTGGGGTTGCGGGTCAATGGCAACCCGCTTGGGCGGGTGGATGCTCGGTTTGGTCCACAGGGGGAGTTATGTTTCACCCCTGGGTTACTGGAGAAGGCGGGGTTGGTGAAACCCGGCGCAATCCTGCAGCCAGGCGCCAGGCCAGACCAGGCCTGCCATGACTTTCTCGGCGCATTTCCAGCGACGATGGTGCGCCTGCGTCCCGGTACCGACGAAGTGGTGCTGGTGGTGCCCACCCAGGCCTTGCGCGAACCCGAGTGGGAAAGCGGGGATTTTTCCCAGGGCGGCGCGGCAGCGTTGTTCAACTATGACGTGCTGGGTTACGACAGCCATTCGCGCAGCGGACCCAGCCGGTTCGTGTCGGCCTACACTGAAGCGGGTTTCAATCTCGACGATTGGATTGTCCGCAGCCGCCAGTTCTATGTGTCGGACAACGGCCAGACCCGTACCGAACACTTGCACGCTTATGCCCAGCGGGATATCGCCGCGTTGCGTTCGACGTTCCAGGCAGGCCAGCTCTCCAGTAATAGCCCGTTGTTTGGCGGGATCCAACTGTCTGGCGTGCAGTTTTCCCCCGATGGGCAGTCCAGGACACCCACAGGCGGCAATATCGCAGTGGTCGAGGGGCTGGCCCAAAGCCAATCTCGCGTCGAGATACGCCAGTCCGGTGTGTTGGTCCACAGTACGTTGGTACCTGAAGGACCGTTCCGGCTGACGGGCTTGCCCCTGCTCAACGCCACCAGCGACCTTGAGGTCAGCGTGATTGATGTGCGGGGCGCCAAGCGCAGTTTCGTGGTACCGGCGGCATCATTCGCGGGGGCTGCCCCGGCGGCGCCGGGTTACTATTTATCGGTGGGCGAACTGCGCAGAACGGCGGGTGAGGAAGGGCCATCCCCGGTGATCGCCATGGGCAGTGGCACCTGGGGGCTGGGGAGTCATTCGTCTGCGGGTTTTGGCTTGTTGAGTACCGATGACTATTGGGCGGCAGGGGGGACCCTGAGCAGCGTGTTTTTCCAACGGGTTTCTGTCAACGCACGCCACAACCTGTCCCGCGACAGCCACAAGGCCGTGTCCGGCTCACGCAGCAGCCTGTCGCTGAGCAGCCCGATCGGGGCCAATATCGACGTCAACCTCAGCGCCACCACCCAGACGCGTGGTTATCGCGAAGTCACGCAGGTGGGCCAGTCGCTCAGAGCCGATGATCTCAATTCGCACTTCAAAAACCAGTACACCGCAGGCGTGAGCTGGGCCGAACCCACGCTGGGCGTATTTTCTTTGAATTACACCCGCAGCGCGCAATTTGGCGGGCAAACCAGCGAGCATGTGTTTGCCTCATGGAACAAGTCGTTTGGCCGGGCCGATGTGGCGCTGATCGCTGACTCCCAAGTGGGCGGCTCACGGGCTCGCCGTGACGCCTACTATGCCGGTAGCCGGCGTGATCGTACGGTAGATAACGACGTGTCCCTGCGCTTGCAGGTCAGTGTGCCCCTAGGCGGCGATCGCCGTGTGAGCAGCTACACCAGCCGCCGTGGGGAGCAATTTACCGCCGGCACTGCACTGAGCGAACGGGTCAACGAGTATGTGAACTACGAAGTGGCGGTGGAGCGTGACATGCGAGCCCGGGAGCAATCGTTGCGTGGGCAAGTGGACGTGTTGCCACGCTATACACGAGTGGGCCTGGGCGTCAGCCGCGACCCGTTGGGTAGCAGCTACACAGGCCAGTTGCAGGGGGGCGTGGTGGCTCACGAAGGCGGGCTGACCTTTTCGCCGTACAGCGTGCAGGACACGTTCGGCATCGTCTCGGTCGGCGATATCGGCTCGGCGAAAGTCGAGACGCCACAAGGCCCGGTATGGACCGACTTCAGCGGCCAGGCGGTGATCGCCGGCTTGCCGGCCTACACCAACAGCCGCGTCCAGGTGCAGACCCCTTCCTTGCCCAAGCGTGTGGACCTGAAAAACGGCACCCAGGTCCTTGCGGCGGGCCGAGGCTCGTTCAATCACGTGGATTTTGACGTGGTGAAAGTGCGCCGGATGCTGGTGACCGCCAACGATCAGCACGGCCGGCCATTGCCTCAGGGCGCCTCGGTGTTCGGCAAGGGCAACCGCTTCCTCACCAGCGTGGTGGGCGAGGGCATGATTTTTCTCAACGACGTCTCCGAGTCGCAAAACCTGAGGGTTTCATTGCCGGACTCTCCCACTTGCCTGTTGCACATCGACCCCGAGGCCAAGCCTGACAATGACAAATTCTATGACGCGGTATCGGCGGTGTGCCAGGGTGGTTAAGCGTACCAGCCTGCCCTTGGCGCTCTCATGCATGCTGCTGGCAACGCTTGATGCGCAAGCTGAAAATTGTCGGCTATCGCTGAGCTCGCCGCGCATCGACTATGGCGCAATACGCCGGGACGCAGTGGTCGAAAACGCCGCTGTGGTGCTGGGCACTCGCACGTTCAACCTGACTGTGCTCTGCGTTGAGCCGGCGGTAATGGCCCTGCGTTTTGTCGCAGCGCCTGCCGATGGGCAAGGGTTTCGGTTTGGTCGTGAGGGGCGTTTTCGCTTGCGTCTCAAGCATGCCCAGGTCGACGGGCGAGCTGTCGGCTGGGTGTCTGCTCAAGCGCCTGACGAGTCGGCCAGAGGCCAGTTATTACCCGGCCAGGCCTTGGTCGCGCGCGCCGCAGGTGTGCCGGTGGCAGGGCGCCAACTCACCGCCCAGGTCGATCTCGACACCGAACTGCCCTTCGACGCGTTGATGGTACGCGGGGAGGCCCACCTTGAAGGGCTGGGCAGTTTCGAACTGATCAGCCAGGCTGTTCCACCGAGCCAATGAAGTTGGCGAGCTCGACTGTTTGCGGGTTGGCGAACAACACCTTCGGGTCACCGGTTTCATGCACCTTACCCTGGTGCATGAACACCAGCTTGTCGCCGACCTCACGGGCAAAACGCATTTCGTGAGTCACCATGATCAGCGTCATGCCGTCCTGGGCCAGTTGGCGCACCACGCTCAGCACTTCATTGACCAGTTCGGGGTCCAGGGCCGAGGTGATTTCATCGCACAGCAACACCTTGGGCGACATGGCCAGGGCGCGGGCAATGGCGACGCGCTGTTGCTGGCCGCCGGACAGGCGATCGGGAAAGGCGTCGAACTTTTCGCCCAGCCCGACCCGGTCCAGCATCTGCCTGGCCAGCTGGGCAGCCTTGGCTTTGGGCACTTTCTGCACCACTTGCGGCGCCAGCATCACGTTCTCGCCCACGGTCAGGTGCGGGAACAGGTTGAATTGCTGGAAGACCATGCCGACCTTCTGCCGCAGGCTGCGCAGGTCGGCGCGGGCGGCGTCAAGGTATTCGCCATCGACTTCGATGACGCCGTCGTTGATCGACTCCAGGCCATTGAGGGTGCGCAGCAAGGTGGACTTGCCCGAGCCGCTGCGGCCGATGATCGCCACCACCTGGCCTTCGTCCACCGTCAGGTCGATGCCCTTGAGCACGTGGTGATCGCCGTAATACTTATGCAGGGCAGAAATTCTAAGCAGAGGCATGCAGTCTCCTTTCCAGGTAGCGCGCACTGAGGGACAAGGGATAACAGAGCAAAAAGTAACCGAGGGCCACCAAGCCATAGACCATGAAGGGCTCAAAGGTGGCGTTGGCGAGCATGCCGCCTGTCTTGGTCAGTTCGGTGAAGCCGATGATTGAGGTCACGGCGGTGCCTTTGACCACCTGCACCGAAAAGCCCACCGTCGGCGCGACAGCAATACGCAACGCCTGAGGCAAGATCACATAGCGCAGTTGTTCAAGCGGGTTGAGGGCCAGGCTGGCCGAGGCTTCCCATTGGCCGTGGGCAATGGAGTCGACGCAGCCGCGCCATATTTCAGCCAGGTAGGCGCTGGTAAACAGTGTCAAGGCAATCGCCGCTGCAAGCCAGGGCGATATGTCCACGCCAAGCAGGGCAACGCCGAAAAACACCAGGAACAGCTGCATCAGCAGCGGCGTGCCCTGGAACAGTTCGATATAGGTGCGGGCCATATTGCGTGGGAACGCTTTGCGGCTGATGCGCAGGGTCATCACCAGTAAGCCGATCAGGCCGCCTCCGACAAACGCCACCAATGACAGCAACAGCGTCCATTGCAGGCCGGTAAGCAGGTTGCGCACGATGTCCCAGAACGAAAAATCACTCATCGGCTGTTCCTCATGACAAACCGTCGGCCGATCCAGTTGAGCAATTGACGAATCATCAACGCCATGCACAGGTACACCAGGGTGGTCAGGGCATAGGTTTCAAAGGCGCGGAAATTACGCGACTGGATAAAGTTGGCGGCAAAGCTCAGCTCTTCCGTGGCGATCTGCGAACACACCGCCGAACCGAGCATCACGATGATGATCTGGCTGCTCAGGGCCGGCCACACCTTGCCCAGGGCCGGTAGCAGCACCACATGGCGGAACGCTTCCAAGCGCGTCATTGCCAGCGCCGCCGCCGCCTCCAGTTGCCCCCGTGGGATGGCCTGGATGCCCGCACGAATGATCTCGGTAGAGTACGCCCCCAGGTTGATCACCATCGCCAGCACGGCGGCTTGCCACTCGGTGATTTTCAACCCCAGGGACGGCAGGCCGAAGAAGATAAAGAACAGTTGCACCAGGAACGGCGTGTTGCGGATCAACTCGACATACACCCCAAAGAACCACGCAAACGGCTGGATCTTCCACGCCCGTACCACCGCGCCGACAGTGCCCACGGCCACGCCGAGGATGGCGCCAATGGCCGTCAGCTCAAGGGTGAACAGCGCGCCGCGCAGGAGCAGGTCGGTATTGGCCAGCACCGGCACAAAGTCGAATTGATAGGCCATCTTTGAGCTCCGCGTCAGAGGTCGGCAGGCAGCGGTTCTTTGAGCCACTGCATCGCGTTTTTTCCCAGGCTGCCGTCAGCCTTGGCTGCCACCAGGATCTGGTTGACCTTTTCCAGCAGCGCCGGCTCGTTCTTGTTCACGCCCACGTACACCGGCGAGTCCTTGAGTTTCACCTTCAGTGCCGGTACGCGTTTGGGGTTGCGTTCGCTGATGGCCACCATGACCACGTTGCCGCTGGCGATCAGGTCCACCTGGCCGGCCAGGTAGGCAGCGATGGTGGAGTTGTTGTCTTCAAAGCGCTTGATCGTGGCTTCCTTGGGCGCTACCGCTGTCAGCTCGATATCCTCGATGGCGCCACGGGTCACGCTGATGGTCTTGCCCTTGAGGTCGTCGAGGCTGGCGATGGCGGCATCAGGCGGCCCAAACACGGCAAGGTAGAACGGTGCGTAGGCGTTGGAGAAGTCGATCACCTTTGCGCGCTCGGGGTTCTTGCCCAGGCTGGAAATCACCAGGTCGACCTTGCCAGTGGTGAGGAACGGGATGCGGTTGGTGCTGTTTACCGGCGTTAGTTCCAGCTTGACCTTGAGTTGGTCGGCCAGCAGCTTGGCGGTGTCGATGTCCAGGCCACGGGGTTGCATGTCAGGGCCGACCGAACCAAAGGGTGGGAAGTCCTGGGGGACGGCAACCTTCAGGGTGCCACGGGCGACGATGTCATCCAGACCGTTCGCCTGGGCGGGTGCCTGGCTCAGCATCAGGCTGGCAAACAGGGCAGTGAGCAGGGCGCTGTAGCGCTTGGTCATGGCAACTCTCCGAAAATGGCGAAGGAATTTTCTGAGTTTGCCCAGTGCACAGCCCATGCCAGCACCGTTCGGATCGTCTGCAAGGCTGATGTTTGTTGAGTTGCACAGGTCTTACTGGTCTGAACAGTGGTCAGGTTTTGCGCACCCTTTTCGAGCGTCGGCAAAAAGCGGCGAGCCCCTTTGGGGCGTGGCTTGCAGCCGGCCCTGAATAGTTTTACAACGGGGCACACCGCTATCGAAACCCAGAGCTTTTTATGAATTCCATTGCCCAAGCCGTACCGGAAGCGGCCTTGCAGGCCATCCGCAAACTGATCAAGGAGCAAGGCTTCGGGCCGGGCGACGCGTTGCCGTCCCAGCGCGACCTGGCGCTGCAATTGGGGGTGAGCCGGGCGTCGTTGCGCGAGGCGCTGTCGTCCCTCAGCGCTTTGGGCGTGGTCAGCGTGCAGCCGGGCAAGGGCGTGTTCGTGCAGGATGTGCAAGAGGCGCCGGGGTTCGCCTGGCCCTTTGCGGCGCAGGCCACGCCGCCGGATATCTTCCAGTTGCGCTACGCCTTGGAGGGGTTTGCGGCGGGCTTGGCAGCGGTGACACTAACCCTCGATGCACTGGACAGCCTGCAAGACAATGTTCAAGCCATGCGTAAAGTGCTCAAGGCGGGCGATTTCGAAGCGGCTGCCCGCCTGGACTTCGAGTTTCACCAGCGCATTTTGCTGGCCAGCGGTAACCAGGCCATGGTGAGCATCCTCAGTGCCAGTGCCGAGGTATTTTTGGAAAGTCAGAAGCTACCGTTCATCCGGCCGGAACGGGCCATGGAAACCTGGCAGGAACATCGCCGAATCCTGCGCGCCCTGGCCCGTCGCAGCAGTACGGCGGCGCAGAAAACCATGCAGGAACATATACGTAATGCAGCGTTGCGCACGGGCATTGCGTTCGTGACGCCCGCTACGCCATGAGTAGGGTCATACCCACACTCATTCAACTTCATAGCAAGACTCAATCAGACGCGGCTTCCTGAACAGGGGAAGGGCGGCTATGATGGGCAACGTTTTTTTTGCTTACAATCCGGAGACATCCATGAGCAACGATCTTATCAAGCACGTCACCGACGCGACCTTTGAGGCCGAAGTACTCAAGGCTGCCGGCCCGGTGCTGGTTGACTACTGGGCTGAATGGTGCGGCCCTTGCAAAATGATCGCTCCGGTCCTGGACGACATTGCAACCACCTACGAAGGCAAGCTGACCGTTGCCAAGCTGAACATCGACGACAACCAGGAAACTCCGGCCAAGCATGGCGTACGTGGTATTCCTACGCTGATGCTGTTCAAGAACGGCAATGTTGAAGCGACTAAAGTGGGCGCGCTGTCGAAGTCCCAGCTGCAAGCTTTCCTCGACGCGAACATCTAAGCGTCGTCAAAAAAGCCCCGCAAATTGCGGGGCTTTTTCGTAAAGCAGGGCTAGACGCTCCGAAATCCAGGTGGTACATTCGGCCCCGCAGTGGTTTCTCCACTGCCCCCTGCAAGCCGTCGCCGACGCATTCCTTTTCGATTAGTACGCGATCCTGTCGCCTTCTCTGCGGCGCGGCCTCATTAAGCCAAAAGCTTAATTTCCCCCCTCCATAAATGATTACGTCATTCCTATATGAATCTGACTGAACTCAAGCAAAAGCCGATTACCGACCTGCTCCAACTGGCCGAAGAAATGGGCATAGAAAATATGGCCCGTTCGCGCAAGCAGGACGTGATTTTCTCCCTGCTCAAGAAGCACGCGAAAAGCGGCGAGGAAATCTCCGGTGATGGCGTGCTGGAGATTCTCCAGGACGGCTTCGGCTTCCTCCGCTCTGCAGACGCGTCCTATCTCGCCGGCCCAGACGATATCTACGTCTCGCCGAGCCAGATCCGTCGCTTCAACTTGCGCACCGGTGACACCATCGTTGGCAAGATCCGTCCTCCGAAGGAAGGCGAGCGTTACTTCGCCCTGCTCAAGGTCGACACGATCAACTTCGATCGCCCCGAGAACGCGAAAAACAAGATTCTCTTCGAGAACCTGACTCCGCTGTTCCCGACCGTGCGCATGAAGATGGAAGCCGGTAACGGCTCCACCGAAGACTTGACCGGCCGTGTGATCGACCTCTGCGCTCCAATCGGCAAAGGCCAGCGTGGCCTGATCGTCGCACCGCCGAAAGCCGGTAAGACCATCATGCTGCAGAACATTGCAGCGAACATTGCGCGTAACAACCCTGAAGTTCATCTGATCGTGCTGTTGATCGATGAACGTCCGGAAGAAGTGACCGAAATGCAGCGCACCGTGCGCGGCGAAGTGGTTGCCTCGACGTTCGATGAGCCGCCAACCCGTCACGTGCAGGTTGCCGAAATGGTGATCGAAAAGGCCAAGCGCCTGGTCGAACACAAGAAAGACGTGGTGATCCTGCTCGACTCCATCACCCGTCTGGCCCGTGCCTACAACACCGTGATCCCGAGCTCCGGCAAGGTGCTGACCGGTGGTGTCGATGCCCACGCCCTGGAGAAACCGAAGCGTTTCTTCGGCGCTGCGCGCAACATCGAAGAAGGCGGCTCGCTGACCATTATCGCCACCGCGCTGGTTGAAACCGGCTCGAAGATGGACGAAGTGATCTACGAAGAGTTCAAGGGTACCGGCAACATGGAACTGCCTTTGGACCGTCGCATCGCTGAAAAGCGTGTGTTCCCTGCGATCAACATCAACCGCTCCGGCACCCGCCGCGAAGAGTTGCTGACCGCAGACGACGAACTGCAGCGTATGTGGATCCTGCGCAAACTGCTGCACCCGATGGACGAAGTCGCTGCCATCGAGTTCCTGATCGACAAGCTGAAAACCACCAAGACCAACGACGAGTTCTTCCTGTCGATGAAACGTAAGTAAATACTGCGTTTGTGGTCCAAAAAAATGGCGCCCCCCAGGGGGCGCCATTTTTTTTGCGTCGAGTTTGTGTGGTTTTTATGGCATAAGTATCAGTTAAGTAACAAAAATTGACGCGTGACTACGCTCATTCCTTTCGTCACAGACTGACCACATTCATATGACCACTCTTGCTTACCGCAGAGACATCGACGGCCTGCGTGCCATCGCTGTCCTTGCAGTCGTGTTGTTTCACTTTGGTGTACCAGGCATTACTGGCGGTTTTGTTGGCGTTGACGTGTTTTTCGTCATTTCCGGCTTTCTGATTACGTCAATTATTTGGCGTGAGCGTCAGGCCGGCCGCTTCAGCTTCATCGACTTCTGGGCCCGCCGCGCCCGGCGTATCTTGCCGGCCCTGTTTGTGATGATCGCGGCGACGCTGGCAGTGGGTTGGTTTCTGTTGGCGCCCAAGGACTATGAAGAGTTGGGGCGGTCTGCGCACTATCAGGTGACCTTTACCTCAAACCTGCTGTTTTCACGCCAGCACGGCTACTTTGATGCCTCATCCGACATCAAGCCCTTGCTGCATACCTGGTCGCTCGCAGTAGAAGAGCAGTTCTATATTTTCTTTCCGTTACTGCTGACCTTGCTTTCCAGTCGCTTGAAGCACTGGCGCCTGGCATTGTTCGCGGTGCTGCTGGTGTCGTTTGGCATGAGCGTCTGGGCGGTTCAGCATGAGCCGCAGAAAGCTTTCTTCCTGTTGCACCTGCGGGCCTGGGAACTACTGGCCGGTGCGATGCTGGCGGTGCAGCCCAAGCGTGAATGGCGCGCCTCGCCGGCCTTAGCTCAAGGGGTTAGCCTGGCTTCGCTGGCATTGATCCTCATCGCTGTGCTGGGCTACGACGCTAAAACCCCGTTCCCAGGTGCGACCGCGTTGTTGCCCGTGCTGGGGGTGGTCGGGTTGATCTGGGCCAACGGCCAGCAATCGACCTGGGTCGCTCGCCTGTTGGGCACGCGGATCATGGTGGGCATCGGGCTGATCTCTTATTCCTGGTATCTGTGGCATTGGCCCGTATTCGTGTACGCCAACTACGCCGCGGTGGATGGCTTGAGCGCGCTAGAACTGGCGGGGCTGATGCTGCTTTCACTGGTGCTGGGCTATCTGTCCTGGCGCTTCGTGGAAACGCCGTTCCGGGAAAAACGTTTGCTGGCTTCGCGTAAGGCGATTCTGGCTTCAGCCGTGGTCGGCATTCTGGGGCTGGGCTTCACTGGCCTTGCGATACGCGAAGCTGACGGCGTGCCTTCGCGCTTGTCCGAACAGGCGTTGCGTTTTGCCCAGGCCAAGAAGTGGAGCCCGGACTTGTTGGCGTGCATGGCCGACAAAGATACCCCCGATGAACGCTTGTTCTGCCATTTCGGCCCCAAAGGCCAATCGGTTTCAGCGTTGGTATGGGGCGACAGTCACGCCACCGCGCTGATACCGGCGCTCAAAGACGGCGCTGATCGCCACGATATCAGCCTGGTCGAAGCCAGCTTTGCCGGCTGTATTCCCCTCGATGGCCTGGAGAATATTGCCCGCTGCGCGCATTTCAACCGGCGCGTCGAGAAGGCCATGGCCGAGCAGACTTTCAGCGATGTGGTGTTGGCCGCTCGCTGGAGCCTGTATGTGTATGGGCAGATGTCGGGTGACAAAGAACATGCGCTCAAGGACCCTGGCACCGGCCAGTACGTGCGTGCCGTCGCCGAACAACGCTTTGCCCAAGGCCTGCGCGAGCGCGTCCAGGGCTTGCGCGCTGCCGGGCACAAGGTCTGGCTGGTCAAAGAAGTGCCGCTGCAGGAAATCATCGTGCCTTACCGTCTCAGCCGCCTGGCCATGATGAACCGCTCCGTGGACGGTGAAGGGCTCGCCGTGGCCGAGCATGTGAAGCGTCAGGCGTTTATCACGCAATTGTTTGACGAATTGGCGGCGGCCGACAGCGGTGTCGCGGTGCTGGACCCTGCGCCATTACTGTGCGGCTCCGATGGGTTGTGCCGCGTCGAACTCAATGGCCGCGCGCTGTATACCGACGATAATCACCTTTCGGACGTTGGGGCGCGACACATCGAAGCCTTCCTGGAGCCGTTGTTCAGTTCCTTGCAATCACGCGGATTGACGGCCAATTAAGCTGCCAGCCGCCCTCAGAGCAGGTAGGATGTACGCCTATTTTACGGGTGGCATGGTTAATGAAATTCAAGGATCTTCGGGATTTCGTGCAGCAACTTGAGCAGCGCGGAGAGTTGAAACGTATCCAGATGCCGATTTCTCCGGTGCTGGAAATGACTGAGATTTGCGACCGTACCTTGCGCAACAAGGGCCCGGCGCTGTTGTTCGAAAACCCGACCGGCTTTGATATTCCGGTGCTGGGCAACCTGTTCGGCACTCCCGAGCGCGTGGCCTTTGGCATGGGCGCCGAGTCTGTCAGCGAACTGCGCGAGATCGGTAAGCTGCTGGCCTTTCTCAAGGAGCCCGAGCCGCCCAAGGGCTTGAAGGACGCTTGGTCCAAGCTGCCGATCTTCCGCAAAATCATCGCCATGGCCCCCAAGGTGGTCAAGGACGCGGTGTGCCAGGAAGTGGTTATTGAAGGCGATGATGTCGACCTGGCCATGCTCCCGGTGCAAACCTGCTGGCCCGGCGACGTCGGCCCGCTGATCACCTGGGGCCTGACCGTCACCAAAGGCCCGAACAAGGACCGCCAGAACCTCGGTATCTACCGTCAGCAAGTCATTGGTCGTAATAAAGTGATCATGCGCTGGCTGAGCCACCGTGGCGGCGCCCTCGACTTCCGTGAATGGTGCGAGAAGCATCCCGGCAAGCCGTTCCCGGTCTCCGTGGCCCTGGGCGCCGACCCAGCGACCATCCTCGGCGCCGTGACCCCGGTGCCCGACAGCCTGTCCGAATACGCCTTCGCCGGGTTATTGCGTGGCAACCGCACCGAGCTGGTGAAGTGCCGTGGCAACGACCTGCAAGTGCCGGCCACCGCTGAAATCATCCTCGAAGGCGTGATTCATCCAGGCGAGATGGCCGATGAAGGCCCCTACGGCGACCACACCGGCTATTACAACGAAGTCGACAGCTTCCCGGTGTTCACCGTCGAGCGCATCACCCATCGGGTCAAGCCGATCTACCACAGCACCTACACGGGCCGTCCGCCCGATGAACCGGCCATCCTCGGTGTGGCGCTCAACGAAGTGTTCGTGCCGATCCTGCAAAAGCAATTCCCGGAAATCACCGACTTCTACCTGCCGCCCGAGGGCTGTTCGTACCGCATGGCCATCGTGACCATGAAAAAGTCGTATCCGGGGCATGCCAAGCGGGTAATGCTCGGTGTGTGGTCGTTTTTGCGACAGTTCATGTACACCAAGTTCGTTATTGTCACCGACGACGACATCAATGCCCGGGACTGGAACGACGTGATCTGGGCCATCACCACGCGCATGGACCCCAAGCGCGACACGGTGATGATCGACAACACGCCCATTGACTACCTCGACTTCGCGTCGCCGGTATCGGGGCTGGGCTCAAAGATGGGCCTGGATGCCACGCATAAATGGCCGGGCGAAACCACGCGTGAGTGGGGCCGGGTGATCGTCAAGGATGAAGCCGTCACGGCGCGGGTCGATGCGATCTGGAAAGAATTGGGAATAGATTGATGCGTGTAACCCTGCAACCTTCCGGTGCTGTGCTGGAACTGGCCCCTGGCGAGCGAATCCTCGAGGGCGCACGCCGCCTGGGCTATGAGTGCCCCCAAGCCTGCCGTAATGGCGTGTGCCATGTCTGCGCGGCGTTGTTGGTTGAAGGCCGCGTAAGGCAGGCCGGGGAGGAGCGCGATCAGGGTGAGTTCTACACCTGTATCGCCGAGCCGCTGGAGGACTGCGTGGTGTTGTGGGATGGCGTTCTGGCGCCGGGAGAGTTGCCGTTGCGCCAATTGTCGTGCCAATTGATCGAATGTGTGCAAGTGGGTGGCGATGTGTGGCGTGTGCGCCTGCGCGCCCCGGCAGGCAAGGCGGTGCGTTACCACGCCGGGCAATACCTGATGATCGAGCGGGACAGCGGCGAGAAATCGGCGTTCTCCCTGGCCTCGGCGCCCCATGCCGGGCGTGAGTTGGAGTTGCATGTACTGGCACGGGAAGTCAGTGCGCGCAGCCTCATCGAGCAGTTGCAGCGTAACCAGATGGCGCGCGTCGAGCTGCCGTTTGGTGACACTCACCTGGCCGAACTGCCGGATGGGCCACTGGTACTGATGGCCGCCGGTACCGGCATGGCGCAAATGCACAGCCTGATCGAGCATTGCCGCGCTTCAGGCTTCAAGCACCCGGTGCATCTGTATTGGGGCGTGCGCCTGCCGGAAGATTTCTACGAAATCGAGCATTGGGACCAATGGCTGCATTTACCCAACCTGTTCCTGCACAAAGTGGTCAGCGACCTGTGTGGTTGGGAAGGGCGCTGTGGTTTGCTGCATGAGGCGGTGTGCGAAGACATTGCCGACCTCAATAGCGTGCACGTCTACGCCAGCGGTTCACCGGCGATGATCTACGGCACCCTGGACGCACTGGTCAACGCCGGCATGGATGCGCACCGGATGCGCGCCGACGTCTTCGCCTACGCCCCAAGGCCCTGAAGCCTTGCGCTGATAATGTGGGAGCAGGCAAGCCAGCTCCCACCCGGGACCGTGCTTTGTCAGAAGCGCACGCCAGTCGTCACCATGGCCGCGTTGAACCCGAGCAATACCAGCTCAGCCGCCACCGGCCCGTAATGCGTGCCCACCGATGGAATGATCACCGGCGCCACACCGAATCGGTTCAACGGGATCTTGTCGCGGTACTCGCCGCGATAGCCCTGAAGCAATCCCCCGGTCAATTTTGCATACACCGGATAGTCGGCCAGGTCATAGCGCTTGCCCACATAGGCGTAGTACGAGCGCTGGCGGAACGAGTTGCGAAAAGTCACCCCACCGTACAGCAGGCCCGATGCCTCGTTGCGTTCCAGGCCGATCAAGTCCTGCTTGTTGTTGTGCTCTGGGTCTGGCGCGAAGTGCCGGGTGTAGACGCTGGTCTGGGCGTACCAGAAGCCTTTGTCGTCGTTGGCGGGTGGGGTTTCGCTCGCCAGCGCGGTGGTGGCTTGGGCCAGGAACAACAGCCCAGGCAATCGAAATTTTTTCATGGGGCGACCTCGGTAGTCGATGTGATGAACGGCTAAGTGGGTCGTTGTGTGCGCGCTATTTTGACGGCTTGGCACCCGCCCAGGCTGAACCGGGGCTGACAGTAGCGGGATTAACCGTGCAGATCCTGACGAGTGGTGGGCGTTGATTATGCCCAGTGGTACTTTTTCGCCGTACGGTTACAGCGCTGGGTTTTATTACGGTAAAGTCGCTTACAACGGGTAACACACAGGAGGCGCACCGCATTTCGCCATGACCGTCATTGAAACCGATCTTCTGCAATTGGCTTACCCTCCGCGACTCGATCTTGGGCCGCAACTCACCCACGAACAGTTAATGAGCTCGATGCAAGCCACCATGGCTCGGCATAAGGGTGGGCCGGTGTGGCTATTTGCTTATGGTTCGCTGATCTGGCGCCCTGAATGTTCATCCACCGAGCGCGTACGGGCGCGGGTCCACGGTTATCACCGGGGCTTGTACCTGTGGTCCCATGAGCATCGGGGTACGCCGGAGTTGCCGGGGTTGGTGTTCGGGCTGGATCGCGGTGGCTCCTGCAGCGGGTTTGCCTACCGTTTGCCGGAAGACCAGTTGGAGGCCTCGCTGTATGCCCTGTGGCAGCGCGAGATGCCTTACCCCTCTTACCGACCGCACTGGCTCAGCTGCCGATTGCAAGATGGCAGTACCGTGCAGGCGTTAGGGTTCGTGCTGGAGCGGCATTTGCCCAGCTATGCCGGCAACTTGCCCGATATCGTGCTTAATCATGTGCTGCAAAGCGCTTGCGGGCGTTACGGCACCACTCGCGATTATGTCGAGCAGACCGTGAACGCCCTGCGTAGCCACGCCATGCCAGATAAAAACCTGGAGGCGCGGCTCAAGCGTTGTGCCAAGGATTGCCTGGGCGGTTAACGCGCCGAGCTGACGCTGTTGGTGTGCCACAACGTAGGGATCAGGAATGCGATCGCCAGTACGCAGGCGCCAATCAGCAGTACGAAACCACCGTTCCAGCCGAAATGGTCAACCGTGTAGCCCATGGCCGCACTGGCCGCTACCGAACCGCCCAGGTAACCGAACAAACCGGTGAAGCCTGCTGCGGTGCCGGCGGCTTTCTTCGGTGCCAGCTCCAGTGCCTGCAGGCCGATCAGCATCACCGGGCCGTAGATCAGGAAGCCGATGGAGAACAGCGCAATCATGTCGATCATCGGGTTGCCCGGCGGGTTGAGCCAGTAAACCAGGGTTGCCACGGTCACCAGGGCCATGAACACGATGCCGGTCAGGCCGCGGTTGCCACGGAAGATCTTGTCCGACATCCAGCCGCACAGCAGCGTGCCCGGAATGCCTGCCCACTCGTAGAAGAAGTACGCCCAGGACGACTTATCGACGGTGAAGTGCTTGGCTTCTTTCAAATAGGTGGGCGCCCAGTCCAGTACGCCATAGCGCAGCAGATAGACAAACACGTTGGCGAAGGCGATGTACCAGAGCATTTTGTTGCGCAGCACGTATTTGACGAAGATTTCCTTGGCACTGAATTCGTCTTCGTGGCTGGCGTCGTAGCCTTCTGGGTAGTCGTTCTTGTATTTCTCGATAGGCGGCAGGCCCACCGATTGCGGGGTGTCGCGCATGGTGATGAAGGCAAACGCCGCCACTGCCAGGGCCACGGTGGCCGGCACGTAGAACGCCGCATGCCAGTCGTTGAACCACGCCATGCCCAGCAGGAACAGTGGGCCGATCAAGCCACCGCCGACGTTATGCGCAACGTTCCACACGGACACCACGCCGCCGCGTTCTTTCTGCGACCACCAGTGCACCATGGTCCGCCCACTTGGCGGCCAGCCCATGCCCTGGGCCCAGCCGTTGATGAACAGCAAAATGAACATCATGGTCACGCTGGACGTTGCCCAAGGCGCGAAACCGAAAATGAACATCACCCCCGCCGAAACCAGCAGGCCAAAGGGCAGGAAATAGCGTGGGTTGGAGCGGTCGGACACCAGGCCCATCAGGAATTTGGACAAGCCGTAGGCAATCGCAATCGCCGACATCGCCAGGCCCAGTTCGCCACGGGTGTAACCCTCGTCGATCAGGTAAGGCATGGCCAGGGAGAAATTTTTACGCAGCAGGTAGTAGCCGGCGTAACCGAAGAAAATACCCGCGAAGATCTGCCAGCGCAGTCGTCGGTAGGTACTGTCTATTTTTTCTTCAGGCAGGGGCGCCTGGTGTGCGGCAGGTCGAAAGAAAGCAAACATTCAAGAGCTCCAAATTTCTTGTTTTGACTGCGGATGCGAATGTTACAGTTTCGTTACCGAAAATAGCATCGCCTCTTATCCGCAAACACAGGAAACATGAGCAATTGCATGTTCTTTTACGAACATGTCGCTAATAGATAAGGTGTGGTCGTAACGAATTCCTCAGAGCCAACACAGATCAACTGTGGGAGCTGGCTTGCCTGCGATGGCGGTCTTTCAGGTACATCTGTAGCAGCTGACCCACCGCTATCGCAGGCAAGCCAGCTCCCACATGGATTGCATTTCAGGTGTGTTATCGGGTTTGGACAACTATTTTACCCACCGCCTTACGCTGCCCCAGATCATTGATCGCCTGTGCCGCCTGTTCCAGCGGATACACCTGCGACACCAGCGGCTTGAGCTTGCCCTCGCCATACCAGGTGAACAATTGCTGGAAATTCGCCGCATTGTCCTGTGGCTGACGCTGGGCAAACGAGCCCCAGAACACCCCGACCACCGCTGCGCCCTTGAGCAACGCCAGGTTCACCGGCAGTTCAGGAATACGCCCGCTGGCGAAACCCACCACTAACAGGCGCCCATTCCAGGCGATCGAACGAACGGCTTGGTCAAACAGGTCACCACCCACCGGGTCGTAGATGACATCAGCGCCATTGCCATCGGTCAGGCGCTTGACCTCATCCTTGAGGTTGGCTTCGCTGTAGTTGATCAGCTCATCGGCGCCGGCCGCCTTGGCCACTGCGAGCTTGTCGGCGCTGCTGGCGGCGGCAATCACCCGGGCGCCCATGGCCTTGCCAATCTCTACGGCAGCCAGGCCCACGCCGCCGGACGCGCCAAGCACCAACAAAGTCTCGCCGGGTTGCAGGTTGGCGCGTTGTTTCAGCGCGTGCATGGAGGTGCCGTAGGTCATGCTGAAGGCGGCGGCAATGTTGAAGTCCATGCTCGGCGGGATTGGCAGCACGTTGTAGCCGGGCACCGCGACCTGTTCGGCAAAGCTGCCCCAGCCGGTCAACGCCATCACACGGTCGCCGACTTTCAGGTGGCTGACTTTCTCACCCACTTCACTGACCACGCCCGCCGCTTCGCCGCCGGGTGAGAACGGAAAGGGCGGCTTGAACTGGTATTTGCCTTCGATGATAAGGGTGTCCGGGAAATTCACTCCGGCCGCGTGCACGTCCAACAGGATTTCGTTCTTCTTGATCGCGGGGCTGGCGATCTCTTCCAGCACCAGGGTTTCGGCGGGGCCGAAGGCTTTGCACAGCACAGCTTTCATCGGACTATTCCTTTTGGCGTCGTGGCCGATAAGTGTAGGAGGGAACGCCCGTGGGTCAACGAGCATGCCCGCGCCTGATAAGCCCCCATAAGCTTGTGCTCAGCCTTGCTAGCGTTATGCTACTCGGCAACCGAATTCGAGGAATGAACTGTGAAAGCGTGGATCCTGTTGATGCTGGCCCTGACCTTGCCGATGGCAGCCCAGGCCGAAGAGGCCAAAGAGGGCGAGGCGCCGAAGGTCAGCTATATCAGCCTGAGCCCGCCGTTCGTGGGCAATTACGGCCTGGATGGCACCGCCAAGCTCAAGGTCTACAAGGCCGACATTGCCCTGCGCGTGACCGGTGAAGAAGCGGCGAAGTTGGTCAAGGCCAACGATCCGTTGATTCGTAACCAACTGGTGGCGCTGTTTACCCAGCAGACCAACGAGACCATGAGCAGTGTGGAGGGCAAGGAAAAGCTGCGCCAAGAGGCGTTGAAGCAAACGCAGCAGGTGATGAACGATGAAACCGGCAAGCCGGTGGTGGAAGACCTGCTGTTCAACAACCTGATTATCCAGTAGGAGCGAGCTTGCTCGCGAAAAACGTCAACGATAACGCGTGCTTCCTGAATAAACGCGGCGCCTGTGAGTTTTTCGCGAGCAAGCTCGCTCCTACAAGAAGCCCGGGCCAGTTAAAGCAACTGAAGGACCGCCGCCCACTGTTCCGGTGTGACCGCCATGACCGAAAGCCGGCTGCCCTTTTGCACCAGCGGCATTTCAGCCAGTGCGGTTTGCTGCTTTAGATAGCCGAGCCCCAGCACCTTGGGGAAGGTCTGCACATGGGCGACATCGATCGCACTCCACGGGTTTTTCTCCGTTGTAGCCTTGGCGTCGAAATAGTGGCTTTCGGGTTCCAGCGCAGTGGGGTCCGGATAGGCGGCCCGGATGACTTTGCCTATGCCGGCAATCCCAGGCTCCGGGCAGCTGGAGTGGTAAAAGAAAAACTCGTCCCCCACGACCATGGTGCGCAAAAAGTTGCGCGCCTGATAGTTGCGTACCCCGTCCCAGCGCGCTTCGCCGAGCTTTTCCAGGCCGTTGATGGAGAGTTCGTCGGGCTCGGATTTCATCAGCCAGTAGGCCATTATGGGGCTCCTGAAAAAGGCATTGGGCAAGTTGTCGGGCAATCCCGTGACAAACCGACAGTCGGTTGGCGTCAAGGTTTGCGTGTTGGTTCACGTTACCGCAGAATGCGCGCTTTTAAGCTTGACGCAGCTGCAACGGACTACTTTGGAACGTTGTTGTCATCGTGTACGAGGTGCCTGAAAGGGGGGCAATCGATGCAACGTAAGCCGGATTTACTATGGATTTTGGTTATTTTGTTTGGTCTGGGCGTCGTGACCACCGGTTATGCCCAAAGCCTGTGGTCGAACAAGACCGATGCACCGGTTGAACTGGCTCAGCAGCAGCCACAACCGTTCAAGCGTTAACTCAAGCACTCACCAAGGCGCCGCTGTTTCCAGCGGCGTTTGTGCGACATACCACTGCTTATCAGTCACCGTCCCCGCCAACGGTACATCCCAGCTTGCCTGCGCCAGGCGTTCGACTTTCTGGCATTCATGGGCCAGCCCCAGCAGCGTTGGCTTGCGCCAGCTCTGGCGCTGAGCAAGATAGGCCAGGCTGCGGTCGTAAAACCCGCCGCCCATGCCCAGGCGCCCACCTGCATCATCGAACCCTACCAACGGCAATAACACCAGGTCCAGCGCCCAGACTTTGCGCTGGCGACGGGCATTGACCCGTGGCTCAAGGATGCGAAAGCGGTTGGGCAGCAACTTATCCCCAGGCCGTACGCGCTGGAACACCATCTTGGTGCGCGGCCAGGCGCTGAGCACCGGCAGGTAAGTGGCTTTGCCGCGGCGCTGGGCTGCACGCAGCAGCAGGCGCGGATCGATTTCACCGTCCGTGGGCAGATATAAAGAGATATGTTTGGCCCGGCGAAACAGTGGGTGCTGTGCCAGTTGCCGGTAAAGACCGTGAGCGGCCTGGCGCTGCTCGCTTGGCGTGAGGGCGCGACGGGCCTTGCGCAACATGCGTCGAAGGTGCGGACGAGATAGCGGCGCAGGTTCGGTCATGATTTTCGGCTCATAAAACAATGCCAGTCCGGGGACTGGCATTGAGTTTGGGAATTCAGGCTCCCCGACAGAGCCGCTGTCGACTTAGCCCTTGAACCCGAAAGTTCAAGGTGGAAGAAGCAGTAGGCTTTAAGGCTTTCCGTCTAGCGGACATGCACACCAGCCCAACGTGCAACTTCCAGGGTAGTGCGAATCGGCTCAGGGACATCGCCGACTGGCAAACACGCCAGGGAGTGGGGCGAGTATACCTTAAACCTGCTCGGCAATCAGCCCTTGGGTGTGTCTGAATCGGTGGAAAGCACCAGATCCACGCGATCAAGCAGGTCACGCACCTGCTCGCGCGTTGAGCCGCTGGCCTGTACGTCAGGGCGCTCCTGCTTATGCAGCAGGTCGTGGGTAATATTCAGCGCGGCCATTACGGCGATGCGGTCGGCGCCGATCACTTTGCCGCTGCTGCGGATTTCGCGCATCTTGCCGTCCAGGTAGCGGGCAGCGCTCACCAGGTTGCTGCGTTCTTCCTGGGGGCAGATGATCGAATATTCTTTGTCGAGGATCTGCACGGTAACGCTATTGCTTGAACTCATGAGTCTTGCTCCAGGGCCTTCAGGCGCGAAATCATCGATTCGACCTTACGCCGGGCGATTTCGTTTTTTTCAATGAGGTGAGCGCGTTCCTCGCGCCAGGTCTTTTCCTGAGCTAATAGGAGTCCGTTTTGGCTCTTAAGTTGCTCGACCCGATCAATTAGCAGTTCGAGTCTGGCCATCAGCGCTTGCAGGTCGGTGTCTTCCATTGGGTTCCACTGGATTTGTCTGATGAATGGCAACTGCAGGATAAACGATCTGACGCCCTCGATAGTCTTGGTGCGTCTGCCGGTGCTAGGATACAGCGCTCCATTCTAGACATTGCGCCGTCTGGCGCCTAGCTCACCATGCCCATTCAGAATTCCCCTTACGACGCTTTTTCCAAACTGCTGAGCACCAGCGGCCATCCATGCTCGCCTGCTGAACTGCACGGCGTGCTGCTGGGCCGCAGTTGCACCGGCGTGGGCTTTGATGCCGACAACTGGCTGGCCGATGTGGCCGAGCTGCTGGAAACCGAACCCACCGACAATGTGCGTAACGCATTGATCGGCTTGCAAGAAATGGTCAAGGGCGAGCTGACCGGTGATGACGTCACCGTGGTCCTGCTATTGCCTACCGACGACGCCCCGCTGGCTGACCGCGCCGCCGCGCTGGGCCAATGGTGCCAGGGTTTCCTCCACGGTTTCGGCGTGAATGCCGGCGGCCTGGAGCTGAGCACCGACGCCAAGGAAGTGCTGCAGGACCTGGCGGCCATCTCCCAGGTGCAAGACGCCCTGGAAGAATCCGAAGACGGCGAAGGCGACTACATGGAAGTCATGGAATACCTGCGCGTCGCGCCGCTGCTGCTGTTCGCCGAGACCCGCAAGTCCGCTGAGCCCGCCGCGCCCAAGCCGTCGCTGCACTGAGAAAGGACACCCATCTGCCCATGATCCATATCCCCAAAGCGGAATACACCCGGCGCCGCAAGGCGCTCATGGCGCAGATGGAACCCAACAGCATCGCGATCCTGCCGGCCGCCGCCGTGGCCATCCGCAACCGCGATGTCGAGCATGTCTACCGCCAGGACAGCGACTTCCAGTACCTGAGCGGTTTTCCCGAGCCCGAAGCGGTGATCGTGCTGATGCCCGGTCGCCAGCACGGCGAGTACGTGCTGTTCTGCCGCGAGCGCAATGCCGAGCGCGAATTGTGGGACGGCCTGCGTGCCGGCACCGAGGGCGCGATCCGCGACTTTGGCGCTGACGACGCATTCCCCATTACCGATATTGACGACATCCTGCCCGGCCTGATCGAAGGCCGCGACCGCGTGTACTCGGCCATGGGCAGCAATGCCGAGTTCGACCGGCATGTGATGGAGTGGATCAACGTGATCCGTTCCAAAGCGCACCTGGGCGCCCAGCCGCCGAACGAATTCGTTGCCCTGGATCATTTGCTTCACGATATGCGCCTGTATAAATCGGCAGCAGAAGTGAGGGTGATGCGCGAGGCGGCGCGAATTTCCTGTGCAGCCCATGTGCGGGCGATGCAGGCCAGCCGTGCCGGCCTGCATGAGTTCAGCCTGGAAGCCGAGCTGGATTACGAGTTTCGCAAAGGCGGCGCGAAGATGCCGGCCTATGGCTCCATCGTCGCCGCCGGGCGCAACAGCTGCATCCTGCATTACCAGCAGAATGACGCGGTGCTCAAGGACGGCGACCTGGTGCTGATCGACGCCGGGTGTGAGATCGACTGCTACGCGAGTGACATCACCCGTACCTGGCCGGTCAACGGCAAGTTTTCGCCCGAGCAGAAGGCGATCTACGAGATTGTGCTGGCCTCCCAGGAAGCCGCCTTCAAGCAGATCGCGCCGAACAAACATTGGAACCAGGCCCACGAGGCGACCGTGCAGGTCATCACCGCCGGCCTGGTGAAGCTGGGGTTGTTGCAGGGCGACGTTGATGAGCTGATCGCCAGCGAAGCCTACCGCGCCTTCTACATGCACCGTGCTGGCCACTGGCTGGGCATGGATGTGCATGATGTGGGCGAGTACAAAGTGGGCGGTGAATGGCGCGTGCTGGAAGTGGGCATGGCCTTGACCGTGGAGCCGGGCATCTATATTTCCCCGGACAACCAGACTGTGGCAAAGAAATGGCGTGGCATTGGCGTGCGCATCGAGGACGACGTGGTAGTGACCAAGCAAGGCTGTGAAATCCTGACCGGCGGCGTGCCCAAGACCGTTGCCGAGATCGAAGCGTTGATGGCGGCTGCCCGATGAGCCGGGTCAACCTGGCGATTATCGGCGGCGGCCTGGTGGGCGCCAGCCTGGCCCTGGCATTGCAAGCGGGGGCCAAGGCGCGGGGCTGGAAGATCGTGCTGATCGAACCCTTTGCACCGGGCGACAGCTACCAGCCGAGCTACGATGCGCGCTCTTCTGCGCTGTCGTTTGGCGCACGCCAGATTTACCAGCGGCTGGGCCTGTGGCAAGCCATTTCCCGGCGCGCCGAGCCGATCAAGCAGATCCACGTGTCAGACCGTGGGCGTTTCTCCACCGCACGCTTGTCCGCGATGGAGGAGGGCGTGCCGGCCCTGGGTTATGTGGTGGAAAACGCCTGGCTCGGCCAATGCCTATGGCAAGGCTTGGACAAGGACGTGGTGAGCTGGCGATGCCCGGCGGAAGTCACGCGCATGGAGCCGCTGCCCGATGGCTATCGCCTGACCCTCAACGATGAAACCGTACTGGAATGCGACCTTGCGGTACTGGCCGATGGCGGCCGTTCCGGCTTGCGTGAGCAACTGGGCATTGGCGTGAAAACCCGGCCCTACAACCAGAGCGCGTTGATCGCCAACATCACCCCGAGCGAAGCCCACAATGGCGAGGCGTTCGAGCGCTTTACCGATGAAGGCCCCATGGCCTTGCTGCCGCTGCCGGACAACCGCTGCGCGCTGGTCTGGACCCGCATCGGCATGGACGCCCAGCGCCTGGCCAGCCTCGACGAGCGTAGCTTCCTGAGCGAACTGCAGGGTGTATTCGGGTATCGCCTGGGCACCCTCAAACAAGTGGGCGCCCGCCACCTGTACCCGTTGACCCTGGTGGAAGCCGAAGAGCAAGTGCGCTCGCACCTGGCCGTCCTCGGCAATGCCGCCCACAGCCTGCACCCGATTGCCGGGCAGGGGTTCAACCTGTCCCTGCGCGATGCCAATGCCTTGGCCGAAGCCCTGTTGGCTGGGCCGGCCGTGCCGGGTGACTTGGCGACGTTGCAAGGCTATCGCGAGCGTCAGCGCCTGGACCAGCAACTCACCGTAGGCTTCTCCGACCAGGTCACGCGCCTGTTCGGCAGTGCTCAGCCATTGGTGGCGCTGGGCCGCAATATGGGCTTGCTCGGCCTCGACCTGTTGCCCCCGGCCAAACGCTGGTTCGCCCGTCAGGCCATGGGCCTGGGCACGCGTTCCGATGTTTGAAGCGGACCACACCTTTACTTGCGGCCTGTGCCGCACACGAGATAAGGCTTGAATATGGACATGCGCGCAGATGTGCTGATTGTCGGGGCCGGAATGGTCGGAAGCGCCCTGGCGCTGGCGTTACAGGGCAGTGGCCTGCAGGTGCTGCTGCTCGACGGCAGCCCGTTGAGCGTCAAGCCGTTTGAGCCGGCTGCGGCGTTTGAACCGCGGGTGAGCGCGTTGTCGGCGGCCAGCCAGCGCATTCTTGAGCGCCTGGGTGTGTGGGACGGCATCGTAGAGCGGCGTGCCAGCCCCTACGGCGAAATGCAGGTATGGGACGGCAGCGGCACCGGGCAGATCCACTTCTCGGCGGCCAGTGTGCATGCCGAGGTGCTTGGGCATATCGTCGAGAACCGCGTGGTGCAGGATGCTTTGCTCGATCGCCTGCATGACTGCGACCTCGGCCTGCTGGCCAATGCGCGCCTGGAACAAATGCGCCGCTCTGGCGATGACTGGTTGCTGACCCTGGCCGACGGCCGCAAGCTGCGCGCACCGCTGGTGGTGGCCGCCGACGGTGCCAACTCCGCCGTACGCCGCCTGACCGGTACACCCACCCGCGAATGGGATTACCTGCATAACGCCATCGTCACCAGCGTGCGCAGCAGCCAGCCGCACCAGCGCACCGCGTGGCAACGCTTCACCGACACCGGCCCGTTGGCGTTCCTGCCGCTGGTGCGCGATGGGCAGGAAGACTGGTGTTCGATTGTCTGGTCGACCACGCCTGCTGAGTCCGAGCGCTTGATGGCGCTGGATGATGAACGCTTCTGCCGCGAACTGGAACGTGCCTTCGAAGGGCGCCTGGGCACCGTGGTCAGTGCTGACCCGCGTGTGTGCGTACCGTTGCGCCAGCGCCATGCCAAACGCTATGTGGCCGAAGGCCTGGCGTTGATCGGCGACGCCGCCCACGTCATCCACCCGTTGGCGGGGCAGGGCGTCAACCTGGGTTTCCTCGATGCAGCCGTGCTGGCCGAAGTGCTGTTGGCGGCGACCGAGCGCGGCGAGCGCCTGGCCGATGTGAAAGTGCTGAGCCGTTACGAGCGGCGCCGCATGCCCCATAACCTGGCGCTGATGGCGGCGATGGAAGGCTTTGAGCGCTTGTTCCAGGCCGATCAACTGCCGCTGCGCTGGTTGCGCAACGCGGGTTTGAAAATCGTCGACCAGATGCCCGAAGCCAAAGCCGTGTTTGTGCGCCAGGCACTCGGATTGACGGGCGATCTCCCCGAACTCGCCAAACCCTGAACTGACAATACAACCCTCTGTGGGAGCCGGGCTTGCCCGCGATGAGGCCGTCAGCTCCAGCGCATATTCTGGCTGTGCAACATCTGGTAACGCCTCCACCAAGCGTTACCAAATGTGAGTCCTTATCATTTGCCCTCCATTTGCAAATGAGAGACCGCACCCATGTTGGCACCCAAGCGCCTCCTGACTGCCCTGGCACTCACCCTGATCGGCAGCACCACCGTGCAGGCGGCCGACGAAGTCGTGGTCTACTCCTCGCGTATCGACGAGCTGATCAAGCCAGTGTTCGACGCCTACACCAAAAAGACCGGCGTACAGGTCAAGTTCATCACCGACAAGGAAGCCCCGTTGATGCAGCGCATCAAGGCCGAGGGCGAGAACGCCACCGCCGACCTGCTGCTGACCGTTGACGCAGGCAACCTCTGGCAGGCCGAACAGATGGGCATCCTGCAACCGTTCACCTCGCCTGTGATCGACAAGAATATTCCCCTGCAATATCGCTCATCGGCCCACGCCTGGACCGGTTTGAGCCTGCGTGCGCGAACGATCGCCTACTCCACCGACCGGGTAAAGCCGGGCGACTTGACCACCTACGAAGCCCTGGCCGACAAGCAGTGGGAAGGCCGCCTGTGCCTGCGCACGGCGAAAAAAGTCTATAACCAGTCGCTGACCGCCACGTTGATCGAAACCCATGGCGCGGCCAAGACCGAAGAAATCATCAAGGGTTGGGTGAATAACCTTTCCACCGATGTGTTCTCCGATGACATCGCCGTGCTGGAGGCCATCAACGCCGGGCAGTGCGACGTGGGTATCGTCAACACCTATTACTACGGTCGCCTGCACAAGCAGAAGCCAGAACTGGCGGTGAAATTGTTCTGGCCCAACCAGGGCGACCGCGGTGTGCACGTGAACCTGTCCGGCATTGGCCTGACCCAGCACGCGCCGCACCCGGAAGCCGCCAAGGCGCTGGTGGAGTGGATGACCACGCCTGAGGCACAGAAGATCTTCGCCGACGTCAACCAGGAATTCCCTGCCAACCCGGCGGTACCGCCATCGGCGGAAGTGGCGACCTGGGGCAAGTTCGTGGCCGATACCTTGCCGGTGGAAGTGGCAGGCAAGCGCCAGGCCGAGGCGATTCGCCTGATGGATCGCGCTGGCTGGAACTGAAGCTGCGCCGCTCGACTGTGGGAGCTGGCTTGCCTGCGATTGCATCACTTCGGTATCACTGATACACCGAGGTGCTTGTATCGCAGGCAAGCCAGCTCCCACATTGGTTAGTGGCCGCTTCAACATCTTTATTTTTCTGAGAGCTTTTCCTTGGCCCACCCCGCCCAACGTCGCTGGTACCTGCCGGTTTTCAGCGTCGCCGTCCTGGTGCTGTTGCCGCTGAGCGTGCTGCTGCTGTCCTGGCAAAGCATCGACCCACAGATCTGGGCGCACCTCTGGGACACGCAGATGCCCCGCTTGCTGGGCAACACCTTGACCCTGGTGCTCGGCGTCGGCCTGGGCGTGACGCTGCTGGGTGTCAGCCTGGCCTGGCTGACCAGCCTGTGCGAATTCCCCGGGCGGCGCTGGCTCGACTGGGCATTGATGTTGCCCTTTGCAATCCCTGCCTATGTGCTGGCCTTCGTGTTCGTGGGCCTGCTGGATTTCGCCGGCCCGGTGCAAACCCTGCTGCGCGAGTGGTTCGGCACCGGGCTGCGTTTGCCACGGGTGCGCTCCACCAGCGGCGTGGTCATCGTATTGGTGCTGGTGTTCTATCCCTATGTCTACCTGCTGGCGCGTAGCGCGTTCCTGGCCCAGGGCAAAGGCTTGATGGAAGCGGCGCGGGTGCTGGGGCAATCGCCATGGCAAGCGTTCTGGCGCGTGGCATTGCCGATGGCGCGACCAGCGATTGGTGCCGGTGTGGCCCTGGCGTTGATGGAGACGCTGGCGGATTTTGGCGCGGTCTCGGTGTTCAATTTCGATACCTTCACCACCGCTATCTATAAAACCTGGTACGGCTTTTTCAGCCTGTCCAGCGCCGCGCAACTGGCCAGCTTGCTGCTGCTGGTAGTGATGCTGGTGCTGTATGGCGAGCGACGCGCGCGCGGGGCCAGCCGACCGAGCAATGAGCGCCCGCGGGGCCAGGCGTTGTACCACTTGCGCGGATTCAAGGCCTTGGCGGCCAGCGCCTGGTGCGGTCTGGTTTTCGCCTGTGCATTCGTGATTCCGATGCTGCAACTTGTGGCGTGGTTCTGGCAGCGGGGCCGCTTCGACCTGGATGAGCGTTACACCGGGCTGATCATCCATACCCTCTACCTGGGCGGGATCGCAGCCCTGATCACGGTCAGCGTGGCGCTGATACTGGCCTTTGCCAACCGTCTTGCACCGACCCGCGCGATTCGCTCCGGTATCAGTCTGGCCAATGTCGGCTATGCCTTGCCGGGCTCGGTGCTGGCGGTGTCGATCATGCTGGCGTTCAGCTACCTGGACCGCGAGTTGGTGGTGCCGCTCTCCGGCTGGCTGGGCGGGGCGGGCAAGCCTCTGTTGCTGGGCAGCCTGTCGGCACTGGTGCTGGCGTACCTGGTGCGGTTCCTGGCGGTGGCCTATGGGCCGCTGGAAAACAGCCTGGCGCGCATCCGGCCGTCTTTGCCCGAAGCGGCACGCAGCCTTGGGGTGAGCGGCCCACGACTGTTTTGCAAAGTGTATCTGCCGTTATTGCTGCCGGGCACGTTGAGCGCAGCGCTGCTGGTGTTCGTGGATGTGCTCAAGGAAATGCCCGCCACCTTGCTGATGCGCCCGTTTGGCTGGGACACCCTGGCGGTGCGGATCTTTGAAATGACCAGTGAAGGCGAATGGGCGCGGGCGTCTTTGCCGGCGCTGACCCTTGTGCTGGTCGGCTTGTTGCCGGTCATCGGGCTGATCCGCCGCTCGGCTCGGCAAATCGGTTAGGTGCCAGTCCTACGGCTTGAGGCTACAATGCGCGGCATTCGGTGCGCTCCGTCTTTCGGATCGACCTGCTGTATGTGGCTGCGGGCCTTGTAATACAAGGTGTTCGGCGCAAGTGGCAGCTCTGCGCGCCTTCGCCAAGCCCGGAAGGAGAAACCCATGGGACAGCGTACGCCTCTGTATGACCTGCATCTCGCCCTCGGCGCGAAAATGGTCGATTTTGGCGGTTGGGATATGCCTTTGCATTACGGCTCGCAAGTTGAAGAACACCATCAGGTGCGACGCGACTGCGGGGTCTTCGATGTATCTCATATGACCGTGATCGATGTCACCGGCCCCCAGGCCAAGGAATGGCTCCAGTACCTGCTGGCCAATGATGTTGACCGACTGCACGGCTGTGGCCGAGCGTTGTACAGCGCCATGCTCAACGAGCAGGGCGGGGTGGTGGATGACATGATCGTCTACCGCACCGAAACCGGTTACCGCTTGGTGGTCAACGCCGCCACGCGCGATCAGGACATGGCCTGGATGCAGGCGCAACTGGGCAGCTACTCAGTGCAACTGCATGAGCGCTCCGAGTTGGCCATGCTCGCCATCCAGGGCCCCCACGCCCGGCAGAAAATCGCCGAACTGGTGACCCAGTCCCGTGGCATCCTGATCCATCAGCTCAAACCGTTCGAAGGCCGGGCCGACGGCGACTGGTATATCGCCCGCACCGGCTATACCGGCGAAGACGGCCTCGAAATCGTGCTGCCGGCCGATCAGGCTCCGGGCTTTTTCAACGACCTGGTGGGCGCTGGCATTTCCCCCATCGGTCTCGGTGCGCGCGACACCTTGCGCCTGGAGGCCGGCATGAACCTGTATGGCCAGGATATTCACCAGGCGGTCTCGCCGCTGGCGGCCAACATGGCCTGGAGCATCGCCTGGGAACCTGTCGAGCGTAACTTCATTGGCCGCGCTGCGCTGGAAGCAGAAAAAGCAGCCGGCGTGCAGTTCAAACTGGTCGGGCTCGTCCTTGAAGAGCGTGGTGTGCTGCGTGCTCACCAAGTGGTTCGTATCGCCAATGTTGGCGAAGGAGAGATCACCAGTGGTAGTTTCTCGCCTACGCTAAGCAAATCCATTGCGCTGGCGCGTGTGCCGACGGCGACTGCCGACCGGGCCGAAGTGGAAATCCGCGGCAAGTGGTATCCGGTTCGAGTGGTCAAGCCGACCTTCGTGCGTCATGGCAAAACCCTGATCTAACCAATTCCGGCAGGCCAATGGCCGCTGACATTTCATCTTGAGGACACAGACTATGAGCAATATCCCTGCCGACCTGCGTTTTGCCGAAAGTCACGAATGGGCCCGTCTGGAAGCTGACGGCACCGTGACCGTCGGGATCTCCGACCATGCACAGGAAGCTTTGGGTGATGTGGTGTTTGTTGAACTGACCGAAGTGGGCAAGGTGTTTGCCGCTCAAGACCAGGCGGGCGTGGTGGAGTCGGTCAAGGCCGCTTCGGATATTTACTCGCCGATTGCGGGCGAAGTACTTGCCGTCAACGAAGAATTGGGTGGCAGTCCTGAGCTGTTGAACTCTGACCCGTACGGCGCCTGGATCTTCAAGCTCAAGCCAAGCGACAAGGCCGAGCTGGACAAACTGCTGGATGCCGCCGGCTACAAAGCCGCGATCGGCGAATAAACGCAACAGCTGCAACAGCACACCTCAATGTGGGAGCTGGCTTGCCTGCGATTGGATCACCCGGGTATCACCGATACACCGAGGTGCCAGCATCGCAGGCAAGCCAGCTCCCACAGTTGATTTGTTGTGATCAGCCTTTTTTCAGTACGGCTTTAACCGCCGCTACAGCCCGCTCCACATCCGCCTCTGTCATCGCCGTGAACATCGGCAACGACACGATCAAACGCCCAACACGTTCGGCCACCGGGAACATGCCTTCCTTGAAACCCTGTGCCCGATAGAGGCTCAGCAGGTGGATCGGCGGGTAGTGATAGCCGATACCCACGCCGTGGGCCTGCATCTGCTCCATGAACGTCGCACGGGCTGGCAGGCCATCCTGGCGCTCCGGCAATACCAGTTGGAACAGGTGCCAGTTGCTGTTTTCGAAGTCGGCCGGCGGCAGTTGCGCGCCGTATTGGGCTTCGAAATTGCTGCCGAAGCATTTGAAGTAGTGCCGTGCCAGGTTCTGACGATGAGCGGTGATTTTCTCGATGTGCGCAAATTGCCCCAGGCCGATGGCGGCGGCAATGTCGGTCATGTTGAACTTGCCACCCAGCACATCCACATCCAGGCCATCGAAGCCGCTGCGGGTGACGCCTTGCAGGCGGTACTTCTCTGCCAGACGGGCCTCCTCGGCATTGTTCAACACCAGGCAGCCGCCTTCGGACGACGTAATGTTCTTGTTCGCCTGGAAGCTGAAGGACACGAAGTCGCCAGTTGCGCCGATGCGTTCTCCATCCCAGCTGGAGCCCAAGGCCTGGGCAGCATCTTCGACAATGCGCAGGTTGTACTTGTTGGCCAGCGCGTAGAGCATCGGCATATCCAGGGGCAAGCCGGCCAGATAGACCGGGATGATCGCCTTGGTGCGCGGGGTAATGGCAGCTTCCACCTGGGCCAGGTCGATATTGCGCGTCACCGGGTCGATATCGGCAAAGACCGGAGTGGCGCCGACTTCGAGAATCACGTTGGCCGTGGCAACCCAGGAGATTGGCGTGGTGATGACTTCATCCCCAGGCCCGATCCCGGCGATGCGCAAGGCGATCTCCATGGTGCAAGTGCCCGAGTTGAAGGTGCGCACCGGACGGCCGCCAAAATACTCTGACAGCTGTGCTTCGAACGCCTGCACCTTTGGCCCGCTGGTGATCCAGCCGGAACGCAGAACATCGCCGACGGCCGAGATGGTGGCTTCATCGATGGTAGGTTTGGAAAACGGCAGGAAGGGCTGTGGGCTCATGACGAAGAAGGCATCCGTTTCAGGTAGGCAATTAAAATAGACGTGTCAGTAGGGCATGGTTGCATGCTGAGACTGAATATAGCCTGTCATCCATGAACGATTCGTCATTCAACAGGCAAAAAAATGCCGCTTGAAAAAGCGGCATTTTTTATGAGGGCAGTGTTACTCGGTGACAGCATTCTTCGCCAGGATGGCGTTAGCCAGTTCCATGTCCGTGGCTTGGAGGCCAGGGTTGTCGGCGCGGACCTTCTGCATGGCCGCTTCCAGGTACGGGCCGCGAATGCCGCCGTCGCTGGCGACGAAGCTGCCTGCGTCGTCCTGGGCGGCGACCACCAGCTTGTGGTCCTTGAACGTCAGGTACGTCGAGCCAGTGGTGGCGCCGGACGAGATGACATTACGCCAGAAGCTATCGGCCATGGCTGAGCCGACAGGTAGGGAAAGCACAGCGAGGGTTGCGACAGCATATTTGAGACGCATGATGGGTGACTCCGATGGGTTATCTGTACGTTTTGATTGTAGTTAAGCCGATCCAGTTCCATCACTGACTAAACAGTTTCAACCTTTAAAATCACTCCATCCTGCCCAACCACGCGGACTTGAGCGCCCACGGGGGCGTCGGCACCGGTGACCATCCACACGCCATCGCCGACTTTGACCTTGCCGCGGCCATCCACAATGGCTTGATGCACCACGAAAGTGCGCCCCACCAACTCTGAACCGCGCTCGTTCAACCCCGGTTGATCGCTGGCCTTGGCACTGTTGCGTTGGCGTTTCCACCAGTACACGGCAGTCAATATCGACAACATCGCAAACAGCAGCAGTTGCCATTCCAGCCCCAGCGGTGGGAACAGGAACTTGATCACGCCCACGGCAGCGGCGGCGATGCCCATCCAGAGCAGGTAGCCTCCTGCACCGAACACCTCGAGAATCAACAGCACGGTGCCCAGTGCCAACCAGTCCCAGAACGACAAATGCAGCAGGAAGTCCCACATGGTGATGGCCTCAGCCTTTCTTGTTGTCGAACGTGGCTTTGACGATCTCGCCGATGCCACCCACAGCGCCAATCACCTGGCTGGCTTCCAGCGGCATCAGGATGACCTTGCTGTTGTTGGCCGACGCAAGCTTGCCCAAGGCGTCGATGTATTTTTGCGCGACGAAGTAGTTCACCGCCTGCACGTTGCCCGACGCAATGGCTTCGGATACCACTTGTGTCGCCCGCGCTTCGGCTTCGGCCTGGCGCTCGCGTGCTTCGGATTCCAGAAACGCGGCTTGACGGCTACCTTCGGCCTCGAGGATCTGCGCCTGCTTCTTGCCTTCGGCTGTCAGGATTGCTGAGGCACGCAGGCCTTCGGCTTCAAGGATCTGTGCACGCTTGATTCGCTCGGCTTTCATTTGGCCGGACATGGCGGCCATCAGGTCGGCGGGAGGACTGATGTCCTTGATCTCGATACGGGTGATCTTGATGCCCCATGGCGCAGTGGCTTCATCCACGGTGCGCAGGAGTTTTTCGTTGATGCCGTCACGCTGGCTAAGCATGGCATCCAGCTCCATGGAGCCGAGTACGGTACGGATATTGGTCTGCAGCAGGTTGCGGATAGCATGTTCGAGGTTGTTGACCTCATAGGCGGCCTGGGCGGTGTTGACCACCTGGAAGAAGCACACGGCATCGATCTGTACGGTGGCATTGTCGGCGGTGATGACTTCTTGAGGCGGGATATCCAGCACGCTTTCCATCACGTTGATCTTGCGGCCGATGCGGTCCATCACCGGGATGATGATATTCAGGCCAGGCTTGAGGGTGTTGGTGTAGCGGCCGAAACGCTCGACGGTCCATTGGTAGCCCTGGGGCACCACTTTGAACCCCATGAAGAGGATGGCGATGGCCAAGCCCACGAAAAGAAGCAGTACGGTTCCGATCTGCATAGCGATTCCCTATCTGAAGGTGTCAGTGAACGACATTAGGCCGATTGTAACGGTCTGGTCACGGATAAAGACGGTTTCATGGCCCAACAAACAAAGGATTTGTTTCTGAATCCCCTGGCGTGACCCGCAACACCTCCGTCATCGTGGTCAGGCCGGCCTTCACTTTCTCGATGCCGGCCATGCGCAGGCTGCTCATGCCCTGCGCCAGTGCCTCTCGGCGCAGGGCTTGTATGTCCGCGCCCGGGGTGACCAGCGCCTGGAGTGCCGGGTCCATGAGCATGATTTCATACAGCCCGGCCCGGCCTCGATAACCGCTGTCACGGCATTGCGCACAGCCCACAGCATCAAAGCCGCCAGCGTCCTCCTGGCCCACGGGGCGCTTGCAGTGGCTGCACAGAACCCGCACCAAGCGCTGCGCCATCACGCCTATGAGCGTGGCTTTGATCAAATAGTGAGCAATACCCAGCTCCTGCAGGCGGCTGATGGCGCTGGGCGCGTCGTTGGTGTGCAAGGTCGAGAGCACCAGATGCCCGGTCAGTGCGGCCTGGATAGCCATCTCTGCGGTTTCCTGGTCGCGGATTTCGCCGATCATGATGATGTCCGGGTCCTGGCGCAGCAGGGCGCGAATGCCGCTGGCGAACGTGAGATCGATGTTGTGCTGGACCTGCATCTGATTGAAGGCCGGCTCGACCATTTCAATCGGGTCTTCCACCGTGCACAGGTTGACCTCGCGGGTCGCCAGTTGCCTGAGGGTGGTGTAGAGGGTGCTGGTCTTGCCTGAGCCGGTTGGGCCGGTGACGAGGATGATGCCGTGGGTGCGTCGCGTCATGGCGTGCCAGCGTTGCTGGTCGGCGTTGGACAACCCCAACTGGTCAAAATCCTTGAGCAGCACCTGAGGGTCAAAAATTCGCATCACCAGCTTTTCGCCGAATGCCGTGGGCAGGGTCGAAAGCCGCAATTCCACCTCGATACCCGCAGGGCTCCGGGTCTTGACGCGGCCATCCTGGGGTTTGCGTTTCTCGGCCACGTTCATCCGCCCCAGGCTTTTGAGGCGGCTGACCACGGCCATGGTGACCTGCGGAGGAAATTGATAGACGTCATGCAGCAGCCCATCAATGCGAAAGCGCACCCGGCCCTGGTCGCGGCCGGGCTCAATATGGATATCGCTGGCCCGCTGGCCAAAGGCGTACTGCAGCAGCCAGTCGACGATGTTGACGATATGTGCGTCGTTGGCATCCGGCTCCTTGTCACTGGCGCCGAGGCTGAGCAAGTCGACATTGCCAGGCGCCGTCATCTTTTGATCCGCACCGCTGACGGACTTGGCCAAGCGGTAAAACTCGTTGATACAGCGTTGGATATCCTTGGGGTTGGCAACCACGCGCTTGATCGTGCGTTTGAGCACCTGGGACAGCCCGGCTTCCCAGGCGGTGATATGGGGTTGGGCACTGGCGACCGTCACGCTGCGGGCATCCACGGCGACTGCAAGAATGCCGTGGCGCTGGGCAAAGGCGTGGGACATCAAGGGCACCACGGCCGCCACGTCGATCTTCAACGGGTCGATGCGCAGGTAAGGTTGGCCGACCTGGCGGGCCAGCCATTGGGTCAAGGTCTCCAGGCAAGGGCCCTGGGCTGCGATGCATTCCAAGGGATGCTGGCTGCCGGACGCTGGCGCAACCTTTTGTGCTGCCTGCGCCGTGATCAGCCCTTGCTCGACCAACGCCGGCAACAATTGCTGCAGCTCCAAGGGGTGATCGTGAGCGGTGACGGACATGCAGGTTTTCCTGGGCGGCTTGGGGTGTAATCCCAGGCTAGCCAGCCGCTGAAGATGCCGCTTGCGCGTGTATTGCAGGTTTTTACTGCGCCATCGCCGCCAGCGCTTGAGGCCGCTCGGAATCAGCCGACCACAGCGCCAGGGTGCAGACGCTGATCAGGTTTCGAATCTTTTCACCGATCACTTGGGCGCGGTGCCAGCTCAGGCCGGTCATCACGATATCAATACTCAGCAGGTCGGCTTCACGGTTCACGCTGACCTGGGTGGGCGTAAGCAATTGCAGCGCGAAGTAGTTGAGCACCCGGCACAGCACGTCCGGTTCGGCCTCGGCGACGATGTGATAGTGCGCCTGGCAGTGGCTGCTATTGGCCGCCCACGCATCGACGCGGGTGGCAGGGTAGGCGGTTTCGACGGCGTGCATGCTGACTCTCCAAATTCGACTGGAGGAATTTTTACATTCGCCCCGGGAGATTTCTTATCTAAGATGAGCCTGTTTGGCGATAAATCGACTCAATCAATTCAAGATCAGCCTATTAACGGGTACGTTTATGCACAGTGAGTTGGACGCCTACGACCGCCGCATCCTGGCTTTGCTGCAAGAGGACGCCTCGCTCTCCAGCGCACAGATTGCCGAGCAGATCGGGCTGTCGCAGTCGCCGTGCTGGCGGCGCATTCAGCGGCTCAAGGAAGAGGGCGTGATCCGCGGCCAGGTCACGCTGCTGGACCGCAAGAAGATCGGGCTCAACACGCAGATTTTCGCCGAGGTCAAACTCAACGCTCACGGTCGCTCCAATTTCACCGAGTTCACCGAGGCGATTCGCGGGTTTCCGGAAGTGTTGGAGTGTTATGTACTGATGGGGGCGGTGGATTTTCTGCTGCGTATCGTCACCTCGGATATCGAGGCGTATGAGCGGTTTTTCTTCGAGAAGCTGTCGATGGTGCCGGGGATTCAGGAGGTCAACTCGATTGTGGCGCTGTCGGAGATCAAGTCCACCACCAGCCTGCCAGTATTGCGCTGACAGGCATGCCATTGACTGTAGGAGCGAGCTTGCTCGCGAAGAACGTTAACGATAACGCGGGAAGCCTGGCTCCCCACATCGCTCTCGGGTTTTTCGCGAGCAAGCTCGCTCCTACAGGTAGAGGGACTTACAGGCGCAGAAGGGTCTTCCAGGCACGATTCTGATAAACCGCAATCGCCTGGTGCATACGCGCATCCAGCGATTCATCGGTAATCGGCTGGTTGGCCAGGTGCGCCAGTTTGTTCAACTCGCCGTACAAACGGTCCAGCTCAGGAATGTCCACCACGTGGCGCGCATGGTGCAGCCAGGCCTGGATGCGTTCGATCCGCGGCAGTTGCTCGGCCAGGTCTTCCGGCTGTTGCTGGTAGCGCTGCAGTTGCAGGGCGACGGCGTCGTCGGCCAACAGGCGTGGCAGCCAGTTGGTGATTTGCGCAGCGCCCTGGCGGTTGCCACGCACGTTACGTTCGGCTGTCCAGGTGCGAGCCAGCAACCAGCGCGAGAGGTTGAGTGAGAACAGGCCCCAGCGCACGTCTTGCAGTTCTTCGATGAACTGTTCCGGCGCGGCTTTGCGAATGTCTTCATCGTCGTCACCGGCCTGGACCAGCGGGCGCCAGTCTTCCAGCAACGCATCCAGGGCGCTGCGCAGTTCGCTGGTGGATTGGCGCGGCGCGGCCTGGCCGAGGCTGCCGATCAGGGCGCGCAATTCACCGAGGTTCTCGACCCAGTCTTGCAGCAGGCGCCAGTGGCCATTGAAGCGGTATTGCTCGGCCAGGCGCTGGCTGCTGCCCAGCAGGTGCCACAGAATTGCGGCGAAGGCATCGTCCAATGGCATTTCGGCGTGGATCTGTGGCGCCGGCAGGCTCAGGGAGTAGCTGCTGGCGTCATACAAGCGGTAGCCGCGTTCGGCCTTGCTGATGTCACACGGCATCAGGGCCAGGGTCGCGGCCAGCTCGGCGGCCAACTCCAGCAGGGCTGCCGGTTCGCCTTCGCGCAGTTCCAGTTCCAGCTCGCAGATTTCTTCTTTCTGCTTGCCGACCACCACGTGGCCCAGGTCCAGGGCGGCTTCGATCACCACCTTGGCCTTGCCGCGGCCCCAGGCGATTTCGGCGCGTTGACGCACGAAGTCGGTGGTGAAGATCGGCTTGAGGGTCTTTTTGTCCAGCTCGGCCAGTTGCTCGGGCCAGCATTCGCCATCGAGTTTCTTCACATCGAGCTTGGCTTTGGGCAGGTCCCAGTTGTATTCGTTGCGTTCCGACAAGCCGGCGACGCTTTGGCCGCGGGTCTTGAGGGTCTGGATGATGTCGTCACCGTCCTTGCGCAGGCGCAGGGCAACCTTGGCCTGGGCCAGGTCACGCTCGGGGGTGTCGAAGTACTGGTTCATCAACTCACGGCGTTCCCAGCCACTTTTGTTGCGTTTTTTCAGTAACGGGTGCTCACGCAGCGCGGCGAGTGTTTCGCGGCTGACGCGTAGCTTGATTTCGGTTTCTTTCTGCATGGCCGGAAAATCCAGGATCGGGAGCGCAGCCGGGGAAAAGTGTGGCTGCCAAGGTCGTGCAGTGTACAGGACTGAGCCCGGCAACGCGCCGCAACGGTTTATTGTGTTGCGCAGATGCCTCTATAGTGAGGTTCATCCGGGAAGTTGGGAGACCGCGCATGCCGTTACCGTCCATGAAAGAGCAGTTCGCCGCCTTGATCGCCGCGCCGTCGGTGAGTTGCACCCAGGCGTCTCTTGACCAGAGCAACCGCCCGGTGATCGACCTGCTCGCCGCATGGCTGGGCGACCTGGGCTTTGCCATCGATATCCAACACGTCAGCCCCGGTAAGTTCAACCTGTTGGCCAGCTTCGGCAGCGGCCCTGGTGGCCTGGTACTGGCGGGGCATAGCGATACCGTGCCGTATGACGCGGCGTTGTGGAAAACCGACCCGCTCAAGCTGACGGAAGTCGACGGCCGCTGGGTAGGGCTGGGCAGCTGTGACATGAAGGGTTTCTTCGCCCTGATCATCGAAGCAGTGTTGCCGCTGCTCGACCAACCCTTCAAGCAGCCGCTGTTGATTCTTGCCACCTGTGACGAGGAAAGCTCCATGTCCGGTGCCCGTGCGCTGGCCGAGGCGGGGCGGCCGCTGGGTCGTGCGGCGGTGATCGGCGAGCCGACCGGGCTCAAGCCAATCCGCCTGCACAAAGGCGTGATGATGGAGCGCATCGACATCCTCGGGCGCAGCGGCCACTCGTCGGACCCTAGCCTGGGCCACAGCGCCCTGGAAGCCATGCATGACGCTATTGGCGAGTTGCGCGGCCTGCGCCTGGCGTGGCAGCGCGAGTACCGCAACGCGCAATTCAGCGTGCCGCAGCCGACCATGAACTTCGGCTGCATTCACGGCGGCGACAACCCCAACCGCATCTGCGGCCAATGCTCGTTGGAATTCGACCTGCGCCCCCTGCCGGGGATGGACCCCGAGGTACTGCGCGCCGCGATTCGCCAGAAGCTCGAACCCGTGGCCGAGCGGCATAAGGTCAAGATCGACTACGCGCCGTTGTTCCCCGAAGTGCCACCCTTCGAGCAGCCCGAAGACGCCGAGCTGGTGCGGGTGGCGGAACGTTTGACCGGTCATCGTGCCGAAGCAGTAGCGTTCGGCACCGAAGCGCCTTATCTTCAGCGCCTCGGTTGCGAAACCCTGGTGCTCGGCCCTGGCGACATTGCCTGCGCCCACCAGCCGGGCGAATACCTTGAAATGTCACGCTTGACGCCTACAGTGCGTCTATTGCGGGAACTGATCGAACACTACTGCCTGAAACCTGCATAAATTTACCCCTGCCCATTCGTACATAAGGAGAGTGAGCGTGTCGCCAAGCCTGTTCCGACGATAACCATCAGCCGCTGTGCGCTTTCACGATTGATCCTTTATTTGGCTGCTTTTTATTACAGGCCCAGGTGTTATGCCCGAATACGTCAACTGGCTTCGTCACGCTTCGCCCTACATCAACGCCCACCGCGACTGCACCTTTGTGGTCATGCTGCCCGGCGATGGTGTGGACCACCCCAACTTCGGCAATATCGTCCACGACCTGGTGCTGCTTCACAGCCTGGGTGTGCGCCTGGTGCTGGTGCACGGCTCGCGCCCGCAAATCGAAACCCGCCTTCAAGCACGCGGCCTTACCCCGGCTTACCACGAAGGCTTGCGCATCACCGATGCCGCGACGCTGGAGTGTGTGATCGACGCGGTGGGCCACCTGCGTATTGCCATTGAGGCGCGCTTGTCCATGGACATGGCGTCCTCGCCGATGCAGGGCTCGCGCCTGCGTGTGGCCAGCGGCAACCTGGTTACCGCACGGCCAATCGGCGTGCTTGAAGGCGTGGACTATCACCACACCGGCGAAGTGCGCCGGGTCGATCGCAAGGGTATCAACCGCCTGTTGGACGAACGCTCCATCGTGCTGCTGTCGCCCCTGGGGTATTCGCCTACCGGCGAGATCTTCAACCTGGCCTGCGAAGACGTCGCTACCCGCGCCGCCATCGACCTGGGCGCCGACAAGTTGCTGCTGTTCGGTGCCGATCCCGGTCTGATCGATGAGAACGGCCGCCTGGTGCGTGAATTGCGCCCACAACAAGTGCCCGCGCACTTGCAACGCTTGGGCAGCAACTATCAAGCCGAACTGCTCGATGCTGCTGCCGAAGCCTGCCGGGGTGGAGTAGGGCGCAGCCATATCGTCAGCTACGCCGAAGATGGCGCCTTGCTCACCGAGCTGTTTACCCGCGACGGCGGCGGTACGCTGGTGGCCCAGGAGCAATTCGAACTGGTGCGCGAAGCGGCGATTGAAGACGTCGGCGGTTTGCTGGATCTGATCAGCCCGCTGGAAGAGCAGGGCATTCTGGTGCGCCGCTCGCGGGAAGTGCTGGAGCGGGAGATCGAACAGTTCAGCGTGGTCGAGCGCGAAGGCATGATCATCGCGTGCGCAGCGCTGTATCAGATTGCGGATTCGGATGCGGGCGAATTGGCGTGCCTGGCAGTGAACCCGGAATACCGCCACGGCGCGCGCGGCGATGTGTTGCTCGAACGCATCCAGACCCGGGCACGAGCGCAGGGGTTGAAGACCTTGTTCGTGCTCACCACGCGCACGGCCCACTGGTTTCGCGAACGCGGTTTTGTGCCCAGCAGCGTGGATCGCCTGCCGTCGGCGCGGGCGTCGCTGTACAACTATCAGCGTAACTCCAAGATCTTCGAAAAGGCCCTGTAAAAGAGTACGGCTCTGTGTGGGAGCTGGCTTGCCTGCGATAGCGGCGCCTCGGTTTATCTGAAGGACCGAGTTGCTGGCATCGCAGGCAAGCCAGCTCCCACAGAAGAGCGTAATTACTGTGTGATGAATTTATCGGTCACATAGGCCGAATAATCCGGCAGCACCGTCTCCACCTTCCCCTGTTCCTTCAAGAACTTCGCCGTCTCCCCAATCGCCTTGGCCGTGCCGCCCTTGAGCAACGCAGCGGTTTGCTGTGCCTGCGCATCCGGAAACGTTGTGCCCGCCAACAGCTCCGGAATGTCGTCGGCATTGGAACCTGTCAATTTGGCGATTTTCTGCACTGGTTCGGAATCCACTGTCCAGCTGTCTTTGTGGGCAGCATAGTCGGCAAAGGCATCCAGGGTGACCTTGGCAAACTTGGCCACTACGTCAGGATGTTTTTGTGCAAAATCCTTGCGCGCCACCCACACCTCAAACGTCGGCGCGCCCCATTGGCCCACCTGCGCCGCGTCTGTGAGGGTTTTGCCGGTCTTGCGGATTTCGCCCAGGGCCGGCGACCACACGAAAGCCCCATCAATATCGCCGCGCTTCCAGGCAGCGGCGATTTCGGCCGGTTGCAGGTTCACCACTTTGACTTGCTGGGTGTTCAGCCCCCAGTGTTTCAGCGCGCCGAGCAGGCTGTAATGGGAAGTCGAGACGAACGGGGTGGCGATGGTTTTGCCGATCAGGTCTTGAGGGTTGTCGATGCCACTGCCGTTGCGCACCACCAGGGCTTCAGAAGCGTTGATCTGTGCCGATACGATAAACGCCACAATCGGCAGGTTGCGCGATGCCGCCGCCGCGAGCGGGCTGGAGCCGAGGTTGCCGATTTGTACATCACCCGACGCGATGGCCGTGACCACCTCTGGCCCGCTGTTGAAGCGGCGCCAGGCGATTTTTTCGCCGATGGCTTTGTCGTACAGGCCGTCGGCCTGGGGAACTTTGCTGGGATCGATGCCGGTCTGGTAGCCCACCGTCAGGTCGGCGGCGCTGACACCAAAAGAAAGTAATAGCGATACAAAAACTGTAACAAATTGACGGGAGGATGTGCGTTTGGCCATGATGGCGTCGCCTTTTTGATCGTGAGTGACGTGTGCAACCGTAAGGCCACACTAATCGATCTAAAAAAGCACCGGTAAATACCCTTTAGGAATTAGCTTATGGAGCGGTGCGTCTATCCTGACCATCCGGCTTCACGGAAAGTCTTATTCCTGGATCGTATGAAAAAGAATGAAATAATTCTTTTTGGGTGTATGAAAAACTCATTACCCTGCAGGGACCAAATCAACTGCGATTAGACGAAGGTAGTAGACACACAAGGTTACGATTGACTTGCTGGTCACTATCTGGCGCTAATCGCGCATCTGTGGATCGAGGGCGTCAGACCCGAGACCAAAGAAATACAAAAATTAGAAATGAGAGGAGCGGTACATGAAGAAGTCCACCTTGGCTGTGGCTGTAACGTTGGGCGCAATCGTCCAGCAAGCAGGCGCTGCCGGTTTCATCGAAGACAGCAAGGCCACACTGGGCCTGCGTAACTTCTACATCAACACCGATAACCGTGACGGTCACCCAAGCGCCACGTCCAACACTCGCAGCAAAAATGCTGAGTGGGGCCAAGGCTTCGACCTGCGTTTCATCTCGGGCTACACCCAGGGCACCGTTCAGTTCGGTGTTGACGCGATCGGCCTGTACGGCGTGCGTCTGGATTCGAGCCGTTCTGACCACGGCAACTACACTGGCACGGCTTCGGGCGGCACCGTCTTCCCAAGCGACGGCAACAAGGCTGTCAACGATTACGCCAGCCTGGGCGTGACTGGCAAGGTGAAAATCTCCCAGACCGAACTGAAGCTGGGCACTCTGCAGCCTAAGCTGCCAGTTATCGTGACCAACGATGGTCGTCTGCTGCCGCAAACCTTCCAGGGTGGCCAGATCACTACCAACGATATCAAGGATCTGACCTTGGTGGCCGGTCAGGTGGAGAAGGCCAAGGGCCGTAACTCCAGCAACAACGAGAACCTGTCGATTGGTGGTGCCAACGGTAGCTCCAACTACAACGCGGGCAAGTGGAGCAATAAGTTCTACTACGCCGGTGGCGACTACAAACTGACCAAAGACCTGACTGCCCAGTACTACTACGGCAATCTGGAAGACTTCTACAAGCAGCACTTCCTGGGCCTGACCCACAACTGGGCAATCGGCCCAGGCGTGTTGAAGTCTGACCTGCGTTATTTCCACAGTACCGACGATGGTAAGAACGGCGATACTGCCGCTTACTACTCCAGCGGTAACTACAACGGTTTTGCCTCGGGTAAGGGCAAAGTCGACAACAACCTGTATAGCGGCCTGTTCCTGTACTCGGTTGCCGGTCACACCTTCGGTGGTGGCTATCAGGTCAGCAACGGTAGCAGTGACTTCCCTTGGCTGAACCAGGGTGACGGCTCGTCGGCCTACATCACCACCGACATGCAGATCCAGAAGTTCGCCCGTGCCGGCGAGCGTACCTGGCAGGCTCGCTACTCCTATGACTTCGCCAAGGTTGGCGTACCTGGCCTGACTGCGGGTGTTGTCTACCTCAAAGGTAGCGATATCGACACCGTCACCGCTTCGCGTGCCGAGCTGACAGGTCAATCCGAGTGGGAGCGCGACATCACTGTTGCCTACGTGATCCCGGAAGGTCCGCTGAAAAACCTGGGCGTCGCCTGGAAAAACGCGATGTGGCGCACCGACCTGGCGAACACCCGTTCCCAGGACGAAAACCGCCTGATCGTCAGCTACTCGCTGCCACTGTTCTAGTAGCGTGAAGCTATCGTAAAACTGTAAAACCTTGCCCGGCGCAATGCCGGGCAAGGTGTCTTGCTGTTCAAGTCGGGCTCAACCCCCGCAAGCCCTTCCTGAACCCGTCTTTTTTGCAGCGTCTCAAGGCCTTCTCGAACCTTGAAAGCGATGTTGGCCTCAGGCCGTTCCCAAGTCCAATGAACTGATTTTTAATATTCCTTTATCGTCTAGATAAATCGATATTTATTCTTTTTAAATCAGCAAAAATCCATGCACAGTGGGCTCCATAAGCACTCATCAGGAGCCATACCATGAGCCTAAGACTGGGCGACATCGCCCCCGACTTCGAACAGGATTCCAGCGCCGGCAAGATTCGTTTCCATGAATGGCTGGGCGACAGCTGGGGTGTGTTGTTTTCCCACCCGGCGGACTTCACGCCGGTGTGCACCACCGAACTGGGTTTCACCGCCAAGCTCAAGGATGAATTCGCTAAACGTGGGGTCAAGGCCATCGCCCTGTCGGTAGACCCGGTGGACTCGCACCACAAGTGGATCGAAGACATCAACGAGACCCAGAACACCGTGGTCAACTTCCCGATCCTGGCCGACGCCGACCGCAAGGTCTCGGACCTCTACGACCTGATCCACCCGAATGCCAGCGATACCCTCACCGTGCGCTCCTTGTTCGTGATCGACCCGCACAAGAAGATCCGCCTGACCATCACTTACCCGGCCAGCACCGGGCGTAACTTCCATGAAATCCTGCGGGTGATCGACTCCCTGCAGCTGACCGACAACCACAAGGTGGCGACGCCGGCCAACTGGCAGGATGGGGATGAAGTGGTGATCGTGCCGTCGCTCAAGGACGAGGAAGAGATCAAAAAACGCTTTCCCAAAGGCTATCGCGCGGTGAAGCCGTACCTGCGTCTTACCCCACAACCTAATCGTTAAGGCTGATATTGCCATCGCGGGCAAGCCCGGCTCCCACAGTTGACCGCATTCCCCTGTGGGAGCCGGGCTTGCCCGCGATAGGGCCTTATCAACAACACATGTTTCCAAACCGTCTCACACAGCAGGGGTTTTCAGGCCGTTTCGACGGCCTTTTTTTTCGCCTGGCGATTGATTAAACACTTATGCACTTGTGGAATAAACAAATGAATAAATAAGATTTATAGATATATAAATCTGCTGATAAGGTCTATCCCATCTTGGCGCCATCGCCGTACGGCGAACCGCCGACACTTGCTCAAGGAATCTCCTGCATGCTGGTCGTAACACTTGGAGGCAGTCCCAGCCAGCGTTCCCGCTCTGGGGTCTTGCTGGATAAAACCCGTCAGTGGCTGCAACAGCAGGGCGTGGAAGTGGTGAGTTACCAGGTACGGGACTTCCCGGCTGAAGACTTGCTGCACGCACGCTTCGACAGCCCCAAGGTCATCGACCTGCTGCAACAAGTCGCCAATGCCGACGGCCTGGTGATCGCCACGCCGGTGTACAAGGCGTCGTTTTCCGGGGCGTTGAAGACCGTACTGGACCTGCTGCCAGAACGCGCCCTGGCCCATAAGGTGGTGCTGCCGATGGCGACCGGCGGCAGCATCGCCCACATGCTGGCGGTGGACTACGCCCTGAAGCCGGTGCTGTCGGCGCTCAAGGCCCAGGAATTGCTCCACGGTATTTTTGCCGAAGACAGCCAGATCGCCTATGGCGAAGGCAGCGTCCAGGCGCAGTTGGTGCCGGTACTCGAGCAGCGTCTGCACGAAGCGCTGGAGCAGCTCTACAGCGCCATGGCGCGCCGGCCAAAACCGCTGGACCCTGACGTATTGAATGAACGTTTGTTGAGTGCTCGCTGGAGCATCTGAGCCTCACCCCGAAAAGCTGGAAACCCTCACCTTACTCAGCCGACAACGGCCAAGCAGGTGCAGCCAAAACCCTAATCGCACAGTTGGAGAGAGCGCCATGCGCACTGTCATCTTGCGTCGTGGTCTGGTCGCACTCTTTGCTGCGGCTGTGTCCTTCGGCGCCATTGTTCAAGCTCACGCCGCCGAGACCTTGCGGATCGGTTATCAGAAGTACGGCACCCTGGTGCTGCTCAAGGCCAAAGGCACCCTGGAAAAACGCCTGGCCGCCCAAGGTGTGCAGGTGCAGTGGACCGAGTTTCCCGGTGGCCCGCAATTGCTCGAGGGCCTGAACGTCGGCTCCATCGACTTCGGCGTTACCGGCGAAACCCCGCCGGTGTTCGCCCAGGCGGCTGGCGCCGATCTGCTCTATGTCGCCTACGAGCCACCCGCGCCTACCAGCGAAGCGATCCTGGTGCCCAAGGACTCGCCGATCAAATCGATGGCCGAGCTCAAGGGTAAAAAGGTCGTGCTCAACAAAGGCTCCAACGTGCACTACCTGCTGGTGCGTGCCCTGGAAGACGCCGGCCTCAACTACACCGACGTGAAGACCGTATTCCTGCCACCCGCCGATGCCCGTGCCGCGTTCGAGCGTGGCAGCGTGGACGCCTGGGTGATCTGGGACCCGTACCAGGCCGCCGCCGAGAAGCAACTGCAAGCGCGCACCCTGCGAGACGGCACCGGGATTGCCGACAACCATCAGTTTTACCTCGCCACCAAGCCCTACGCCGAGCAACACCCTGATGTGATCAAGGCGTTGGTGGAAGAGGTGCGTGCGGTAGGCGAGTGGTCCAAGGCCAACCCGCAGGAAGTGACTGAGCAGGTCGCCCCACTGCTCGGCCTGCCAGCAGATATCACCCTCACTTCGGTGAAACGCCAAGGCTACGGCGCGCTGTTCCTGACCCCGGAAGTGGTCGCCGCCCAGCAGAAAATCGCCGACAGCTTCTACCAACTCAAATTGATCCCCAAGCCCTTGAGCATCAAGGACGTGATCTGGACGCCACCCGCCGCGGTTGCCAAAGCGCCGTAATCCGACTTCATTCAGGAGACAACTCCATGAGCCTCAATATTTTCTGGTTCCTGCCCACCCACGGCGACGGTCATTACCTTGGCACCGCCGAAGGCGCCCGCGCTGTCGACCACGGTTATTTGCAACAAGTGGCCCAGGCCGCTGACCGCCTGGGTTTCGGCGGGGTGTTGATCCCTACGGGTCGCTCTTGCGAAGACTCGTGGTTGGTGGCTGCCTCGCTGATCCCCGTGACCCAGCGCTTGAAATTTTTGGTTGCCCTGCGCCCCGGAATCATCTCCCCGACCGTGGCCGCGCGTCAGGCCGCGACCCTGGACAGACTGTCTGGCGGTCGTGCGCTGTTCAACCTGGTCACCGGTGGCGATCCGGAAGAACTGGCTGGCGACGGTTTGTTCTTGAGCCATGAAGAACGCTACCAGGCGTCGGTGGAATTCACCCGCATCTGGCGCCGTGTCCTGGAAGGCGAGACCGTGGACTACGACGGCGAACACATCAGCGTCAAAGGCGCCAAATTGCTCTACCCACCGATCCAGCAGCCACGCCCGCCACTGTATTTCGGGGGTTCCTCCGAAGCCGCCCAGGACCTGGCGGCCGAACAGGTGGAGATGGTGCTGACCTGGGGCGAGCCGCCGGCAGCCGTCGCGGAAAAGATCGCGCAGGTACGCGCCAAGGCCGCAAAGCTGGGACGCACGGTGCGCTTTGGCATTCGCTTGCACGTGATCGTGCGCGAAACCAACGACGAAGCCTGGAAAGCCGCCGACAAACTGATCTCCCACCTGGACGACGAGACCATCGCTCGCGCCCAGGCATCCCTGGCGCGCTTCGATTCGGTGGGCCAGCAACGCATGGCAGCCTTGCATGGCGGTAGCCGTGACAACCTGGAAGTCAGCCCTAACCTGTGGGCCGGCGTCGGCCTGGTACGTGGCGGCGCAGGGACGGCGCTGGTGGGCGATGGCCCAACGGTTGCGGCGCGGGTCAAGGAGTACGCGGACCTGGGCATCGATACCTTTATCTTCTCCGGTTATCCACACCTGGAAGAGTCGTATCGGGTGGCGGAGCTGTTGTTCCCGCACCTGGATATCGAACGTCCCGAGCTGCCCAAAAGCGCCGGCTACGTCAGCCCGTTCGGCGAGATGGTCGCCAACGACATCCTTCCCAAAGCTGCGTCACAGAGCTGAGGCGCCGTTATGGACTTAGAAAAAATCAGCCATCGCGTGGCGCCCTGGGTGCTGCCGATCTTATTGCTGGCGGTGTGGCAGTTGTCGGTGTCGGCGGGTTGGTTGTCGACGCGCATTCTGCCAGCGCCGAGCGCGGTGATCGAAGCCGGGGTGAACCTGGTGGTCAGCGGCGAAATCTGGACGCACCTGGCCATCAGCGGCTGGCGCGCCGGCCTGGGTTTTGTGATCGGTGGCAGCATCGGTCTGGCCCTGGGCTTTATCACCGGGCTGTCGAAGTGGGGCGAGCGCTTGCTCGACAGCTCCGTGCAGATGATCCGCAACGTGCCGCACCTGGCGCTGATTCCGCTGGTGATCCTGTGGTTCGGCATCGATGAGACCGCGAAGATTTTCCTCGTGGCCCTGGGGACCTTGTTCCCGATCTACCTGAACACTTACCACGGCATCCGCAATGTCGACCCGGCGCTGGTAGAGATGTCGCGCAGCTATGGCTTATCCGGTTTCAGCCTGTTCTGGCAAGTGATCCTGCCGGGCGCGCTGCCGTCGATCCTGGTGGGGGTGCGCTTTGCCCTGGGCTTCATGTGGCTTACGCTGATCGTGGCGGAAACCATCTCGGCAAGTTCCGGCATCGGTTACCTGGCAATGAATGCCCGTGAATTCCTGCAAACCGACGTGGTGGTGCTGGCCATCGTCATGTACGCCATCCTCGGCAAACTGGCCGACCTGGCAGCCCGTGGGCTGGAGCGTGTGTGGCTGCGCTGGCACCCGGCGTATCAAGTCAAAGGAGGTGCAGCATGACGGCTCAACAACCTCCGCGCTTGTTGAAGGGCATCCCGCTGGCGGTGCGCAAATTGCGCAAGGCCTTTGGTACCCGCGAAGTACTCAAGGAGATTGACCTGCATATTCCCGCAGGGCAGTTCGTGGCCGTGGTCGGCCGCAGTGGTTGCGGCAAAAGTACCTTGCTGCGCCTGTTGGCGGGGCTGGACAAAGCCAGTGGCGGCGAGCTGCTGGCCGGCTCCGCGCCGCTGCACGAAGCGATTGAAGATACGCGGTTGATGTTCCAGGAAGCGCGTTTGCTGCCATGGAAGAAGATCATCGATAACGTCGGCCTGGGCCTCAAGGGCGACTGGCGGCCCAAAGCGCTGGATGCGCTGGAAGCGGTTGGCCTGGCCGAGCGCGCCAATGAATGGCCGGCGGCGTTGTCCGGTGGCCAGAAACAGCGCGTGGCCCTCGCCCGGGCGTTGATCCACCAACCGCGGCTGTTGCTGCTCGATGAACCGCTGGGCGCACTGGATGCCCTGACCCGCATCGAGATGCAGCAACTGATCGAGAACCTGTGGCGCAAGCACGGCTTCACGGTGTTGCTGGTGACCCACGACGTCAGCGAAGCCGTGGCGATTGCCGACCGCGTGATTCTGATCGAAAACGGCGAAATCGGCCTCGACCTGACCATCGACCTGCCACGCCCACGGGCCCGTGGCTCACACCGCCTGGCCGCGCTGGAAGCCGAGGTGCTCAACCGCGTGCTGTCGCTCCCCGGCTCACCACCGGAACCCGAACCTGTTTCACCGCTGCCGACGCAATTGCGTTGGGCGCAATAAAGCAGCAGCAAGCTTCAAGCTTGAAGCTGCAAGGGGAAGCACAGCGCTTTTACTTGCAGCTTGCAGCTAACAACTTGCAGCTATTTCGACCCGAGGAGAAACCGTATGACTATTAAAGCCATCAACGTGCGTAACCAGTTCAAAGGCACCATCAAGGAGATCGTGGTCGGCGACGTGCTGTCGGAAATTGACGTGCAGACCGCGTCTGGCATTGTCACCTCGGTGATTACTACTCGTTCGGTCAAGGAGTTGGAGCTGGTGATCGGCAGTGAAGTGATTGCCTTTGTGAAATCCACTGAGGTGTCGATTGCCAAGTTGTGATTGGTGTCGGCCTTGAGGCCGCTATCGCAGGCAAGCCAGCTCCCACATTTGAATGTATTCACATATCAAAATGTGGGAGCTGGCTTGCCTGCGAAGGCGGCCTGGCAGTCAACACAGTTGGACCGGGTATATATCCGTTATTTAGGTAACGGCCGCTTAGGGTTCCGCCCTGACGGCGGCTCACTTTCGAAAAGCGCGAAAGTAAGCAAAGCGCTCTTGCCCCACCACTCGG